>JALSPW010000291.1 GCA_026985735.1 Saprospiraceae bacterium | reverse complement strand
GAAAATTTACAAAAAATTTATAATACATTCAGGAACTCACATAAATTTTTTTAATCATAATTTTGTGTGTATTTTATGATTAATAAAATTCATGTTCGTTTCATTTGTTTATAATTTTTTATTTATAAAATTTATAAAAAAATTGTAATTCATTTAAGAACTCTTATAAATTTTTTAATCATATCTCCATGTGTATTTTTTGATTAAAAAATTCTCATCCGTTTCATTTATTTAGTTTCTGTTTATAAAATCATTAAAATTTTTTAGCCCAAAACATCGGTTTCTTAAGCCAATCCGGATTTTGATAAGCTCCGAGCCTTTCCAATTCCGGTTTATTATAAATCTCTTCAGTCTCAGTATCATACGGTAATCTTTGTATCCATTCATTAGGATCGCTTTCATCCCAATAATAAGCAAGATATTTCGGCTTTTTCAATCCGGGATATATTTGATCACTATATCCGTATCTTCTCATATCCACCCATATCTCACCTTGCAACCATAATGCAATATATTTTTGCATCATAATATCGGACAAAGTGATTTCGGACGAATTGTGTGGTACTACCGAACTATTAAGAAAATTATTTATATCGCTATCATTGACCCCTGTTCTTGTCATATTTGCTTTTATCCCATCGGTAAATGAAGAAAAAGCATTATTTAAATCTCCCGATTGAAAATATGCCTCTGCCAAAATAAAATACAATTCCTCCCGGGTAAAAAACAACATCGGAGATAAATCACCTGTTATGTATGAATTATATAAATCGGGAAAATCCTTTTCGGAAAGGGTAGCGGATTTTCCTTCGGCAGGATAAACATACAAATAGTCACCTTTATCATTGGGTTTCATCAAAAGCGGTTGCCTCGGGTCATTTACTATTTTATTTTCTTCATCATATTTCAATGCTTCTATCAACATAAAATGAGAAGGAGCACTTTTATCGAGTATATTTGATCTATAATCCCAGTCAGGACGTGATTTTGAAGGTCCCCATTGATTTATTTGGAGCGCAGATCCGTCACCTAATGCATAGTTAAATACCGCATCTTCCCAATCTTCCAAAGCTTTATTTGCCTCTATTATAATTTGCGAATAATCCCGGTTGACATTGGGTGTCAAATGCAATAAAGCCCTCGCTTTGATAGCGTGAGCAAATTTAATCCATTTATTAATATCACCGCCATATACTATATCCTCTTCTGAAGTCAATTTTCGTGAGGTAGTCAAATCCGTATTCTCAAGAGTAGTAATGGCATCATCCAATATTTTTATTATTTCACTATAAATAAACTGTTGATCATCATATTTTGGAGCAGGATTTCCATTCAGCGCTTCTGAAAAAGGCATATCCCCGAACATATCCGTTGTTGTCAAAGTACTTAAAGCATAGATAATATTTGCTACCCCTTTGTAATTGGTAGAGTTTTCTCTTTCGGCAGATTCTACTACATGCTTGGCATTTATTGATATATTATGATAATGTCTTCGCCATTGGGGAATTCTATGAGCTTTAAGATAATCCCAGCGATCTTTTTCATAATGATATCCCGAAAGAGTAGCTACCTGTTGAGTAAAATATGCATCTGTCTCTCCATGATCATAAACACTTGTTGCCATATTGGCAATCACCGGAGGAAGTAAAAAGTTTGGAGTACTGGTATAAGGACTATCAAGATCCTCATTTACATCCAAAAACTTTTCACAAGATGAAATAGATATAAATAAAATCGCTAACAAAAATATTTTTTTTATCATTAGAATGAAGATTTTAAAGTGAATTCAATAGCTCTGGTTGCCGGTACATTGAAATAATCAAGTCCTGCCGTTCCGGTTCCTCCCAATCCGGAACCGTAATAATTTGTTTCAGGATCACCTCCCGAATACTTAGTAAACAAAAATAAATTTCTTCCCGTAACTGAAAAATTCAAATTTTTGATCTTTAATTTTTTATTCAAAGATTTAGGTAAATTATAAGATAAAGTTATATACCTTAGCCTTGTCCAGCTGGCATCTTCAACAAAATTTTCACCGGCATGCAAATAATAAGAATTATAAAATGTCTGGTCCAAAATCACCTTGTTTTCATTTTTCTCAAATTGTCCGTCTCCTTTTTCCACGACACCGGTAAATACAACTGATTGATTCCTGTGTTCATCAAGAGATCCGTCTGTTCCCCTTGACAACATAAATGCTTTTGTGAGATTCAAAACATCTCCGCCAATCCTGATATCAAACATAAAAGAAAGAGACAAGCCCTTATAACTAAAATCATTGGTGATTCCTATTAGATAATCGGGCTCCCTGTTACCTAAATAGACGCTTTGTGCATCTATTTTTCTCATACCGTTTTTATCATAAATATAATTTCCGTCACTATCCGTAAGATATGAACCTATTCTTGGATAGCCTTTTTCATCCAAAACCAATTCTCCATTTTCATTTCTTAAATACCGGGTTCCTTCAATAGCCATAAGAGGATAGCCTAAAACGGAACTGGGTCTTGCTTCATTAAGCAATTGTCCGAATGTAACCGGATATTTTGAAACAAAACTGGGAAGTTCTTTAAGCTTTGAAACATTTCTTGAAAGATTTGAACTTATATCCCAATTTAAATTATGATTATCAAGGATTTTTTGTTTAAAAATAAATTCTATTCCTTTATTTTCAATAGAACCACTATTAAAAACCAATATAATCCATCCTGAAGCAGGAGAAATCCTTGATTGTATAATTTGATCTATTGACCTCATATTGTAATAAGTAAAATCAAAGCGGGTTTTACCTTTAAAAAACCTCAAATCTGTTCCTATTTCCCAGGATTCTGTTGTTTCAGGTTTCAAATTCGGATTTCCTGCATAATAATCATAATTAAATCCTCCCCCAATCGTATATGACGGCTCCAAAACTGCAGTAAGTCTATGTGGGGGAGCATCTTTACCAACCTGTGCCCAATTTGCTCGCAATTTGGCATAACTCAATATATCATCATTTGGTATTAATCTGGATAAATCAACACCAAGACTAACGGAAGGATAAAAGAAAGAGTTATTTGATTTGGGTAATGTTGAAGACCAATCATTTCTCCCCGTCAATCCTAAAAACACTATACTTTTATAATCAAATTTAATATCTGCAAAAACTCCTACCAATCTTTTTCTTGTCAGATATTGAACTGCCTTAATATCCTCCAGATTATTTATATTATGAAGATCCGGATTTCTGTATTTTTTACCGTTGATAATCGTCAATTTCCCTTCTTCGTCTTTAATATCATTACCGATAAGAGCGGAAACACCAATATTATCAAATGTTTTTGTATCATAAGTCAACATTAATGTAGAATTGGTTTTTCTAAAACTACGGTCTTTTTCCGTGATTTTACCTTGATAACTCTCAACACTACCAGCACTTTCCGGACTTGTTATACTTTTATAATATTGATTTGTAATGTCCGTTCCCAGACGATATACGGCTTTTATTTTTTTTGTAATATCATAACTCACGGAACCCATTGTCAAGGTATGATTCACATAATCGTTAATAGGATTGTTTTCAGCTTTCCAATATGGATTTTCAGGATTATTCCACTCATTTCCTTCGGATCTTGGAATAAGCCATTTTTTTTCACCATTAGGATAATAATACTCAGACATATCATTATTTAATGGCCAATTATAAACATTGTACATTCTCCCTAATCCACCCCTGCGATTGTGTGACCTAATCAAATTGGAAGATATATCCATGGAAATTTTATTGTTCAATTTTGCTGAACCCTTCAATAAAACACCATACCTTGTATAATTCTCTCCCGGAAAAATTCCTTCCTGAGTAAGATAATTTGAAGAAATATAAACTTTTGTCTTTTCACTTCCGGTGGAAACAGATAAGTCGTATTTCTGTTTCAAGCCTGTTTTAAGAAAATTTCCTATATTATCATAAATAGTATCAAAAGGGGTTAATAAAGGTCCCCACGAAGATCGTGATTCAGGATCATAAATACCCCTGTATCCCTGTTTATAACTTTGTTGCCTCGGTGGAAGTCTAACTGCATCCTCAGCAGCAAAACCGGTGGAAAAATCAATATTGGTAACCCCTGATTTTCCGGATTTAGTCGTAATTATAATAGCCCCGTTTGCTGCTTCTAGACCATAAAGAGCCGCTGCAGTAGGTCCTTTGAGAACAGTAACGGATTCTATATCATTCGAATTGATATCCATTGCTCTGTTTCCTCCATTGAAAGAAGCCGAATTATCAATAGGAATACCATCAACAACAAAAAGAGGTTGATTATTTACTGCATCACTTACGGAATTGGCTCCCCTTATCAAAATCTGACTACTCGCTCCCGGTGTACCACTCGAATTGGTAACAAATACTCCTGCAATTTTCCCATTTAACGAATTTACAATGTTTTCTTGTTTTGAATTTTCTATATCTTCACTTTTTATCTCCTGAATAGCATAATTTAATGCCTTTTTTTCTTTTTTAATTCCAAGAGCAGTAATAACTACTTCGGATAATTGTTCCGATTTGATTTCCAATTTTACATCAATTCTATTTCTTCCGTCAACTTTAACTTTATAATCATTGTATCCGAGATAAGAAAATTTTAAAACGGGATCTTTAATTCCGCTTACATCTATTTTATAATATCCATTATAATCGGAGATTGTTCCTTTTGCAGAACCTTCAACAATCACACTTGCTCCGATTACGGTTTCCCCATTGGCTGCATCGGTAATCACTCCCTCAACAATATGAGATTGACTTGATACAAAAGCCGGAATAAAGAAAACTATTAATAAAATCAGGTTTTTTATTTTTTTTTGCATTGGTATAAATTTTATATGACAACTATGATATGACTATACGGGAGATTACACTATTAAAAAATTATTTCGGATAAATATCCCTATTAAATTAATCCATTTTGCACAATATCTACAAAAATAATATTTATTGAATTTTTTTATCAATACTTAGTATTTATTTTAATTTATTTAAATTACATGTAAATTAAAAGCTTTATAGTGCCTATAAGAAGACTCTGAAAAAAAATAAAATTTCTTTTGTTTATATGGGGTCGGTTTTTTTTAATTTGTTTTCATTTGTTAATATGTGGCTTGATATTAAATATTTTAAGTATATTTGTTGGTGGAAAATAAAATCTTTAAAATATGAAACGGTTATTTTTATTATCAATATTTTTTATCGCCGGGATACTTTATTCACAAAATAAATTTGAAACACCTAAAAGCGAATCCCCAAAAACTATTGTTCTTGTAAATCCGGGAGTTTTTTATCTGAAATCAATTGTATATATGACGGATAATAATATTATACCTTCAGATAACATAAAATACCTGGCTGTTTTTTATACTAAAAGCGAAGTCAGTATTAGTGAAGCAAAGAATTTTGTCAAACAAAATAATATAGATTATATAGATTTTAAGGAGGTATATGGCAATCTTAACAAAAATAATATTTATAAAACAAATATGTGTTCCCAGGACTTTTATGATATTTTCAAGAGTTCGGACGGTATAATTTTTTTCGGCGGATGGGATATCCCCCCATTATTTTACGGCGCAAAAACCGAATTAACAGTGGGTATTCGTACTCCAAACAGACATTTATTTGAATTGAGTTTTTTATTTCATCTCCTTGGAGGAAATCAAGATTTGGCTTACAAAGGATTTTTAGAAGAAAAACCATATTATCCCGTATTGGGAATATGTCTTGGTATGCAAACTATGAATGTCGCGACAGGAGGAGATATGTATCAGGATATACCATCCGATATTTACGGAATAAAATATATCGAAGACATCCTGAAACTCAACAAAGATCAACAACATAGAAATTATAATAAAAATCTGTATCCTGATACTGAAATTGACAACCATAGTTTTCATCATATAAAAATTACAAATTATGATTTAAGAAAAAAATGGAAAATTCAAGCCGGTTTCAACCCACTGGTTGCCAGTAGCCACCACCAGGCCGTTAGACTTTTGGGAAAAGATATGGTTATTGCAGCAACATCAATGGATAATAAGGTAGTTGAAGCATTGGTTCATAAAAAATTTCCAAATGTAATAGGTGTTCAGTTTCATCCGGAATTTTATACACTTCATGACCCGGATTCAAAAAAAATAAAATTCAATCCTTTAGATAATGAACTGATGACAGAACATGAAATATTAATAAAAAACAAAAGCTACCGGTTTCATCTTGATTTTTGGACTTCTTTTATAAATTCTGTTTTTGCTAAATGGTAATTTCAGATCAAATACCATACTAACATTATTAATAAAGTGCAAAGTTTCAAAATATACAAATCTGCGAATTATGTGAAGCGATTCAAAGCCGGCTTTGAAGTCATGCTACCGCGTGCTTTCAAGTCCTAACTTACATCTTTATTTGTAACCTTGGAGGAGCTTATTTCTTTCAATGTATCAATTACTATTCTCTCTTATTATTTTTTGTACTTCTTGAATGCTTAAGCCGGTGATTTTCGCAAGAATATCTATTTTAACGCCATTTTGGTGCCCGCGCAATATTACATTTACAGTATTCTTCTCAATACCTTTCTCGATACCTTTCTCGATACCTTTCTCGATACCTTTCTCGATACCTTTTTTTTCTATTATTTCATAAGTACTCATAAAATCTTTTTTTACTTTTGGAGGTATTTTTTCTATTATTTCCAGCAATTCCACTTCTTTTATCTCTACCAACTGTAAGTAATAAACAATTAATACTTTACTAAAGTTCCCCATTCCTTCCGGAAATAGAGCACTGAAAATATTTTCAGCCTTTCTTATCAATTCAGCCG
>JALSPW010000290.1 GCA_026985735.1 Saprospiraceae bacterium | reverse complement strand
CGTTAGTTACTGAACACCCGAAAAGAACTAACACAAATGTAAAAATTCCAAAATACAAATTCAATTTCATCAGTTTATAAATTTTATTCAAAAAATACTATCTTTTTATTTACCCTCTTAGTGTTCCTTATCTCCTTAGAACTTAATAGCAAAAATGATACTCATTATCGCCGCCAAGACACCAAGACACAAAGTCGCACAAAGAATGTCCGGTTTGAAATAAGGTCTCTTATTTTAAAAAAAATTAAGTATTTTATAGACAGACACTAATTAATGTAAACAACTTTTTTTATACTCATTTTATCATTCAAAATATATCTGATATAATATATTCCTGTTTGATAAGGATTTACCTCCGTTTTATTGGTATTGACATTTTTTGTAATAATTTTTCTACCCCAATTATCATAAACTTCTATTTTACCGGATGGAATTTCCGTTTTTATAATGATATTGTTTGCACCTGTATAAACATACCAATTATTGTCCGATTTTGAATAATCATTAACCGCTGTATGATTTTGTATCACCTCAAAGTCTTCAATCAAATGCCCATTGCTTCTTATTGCTGAAAAATGAAGAGTATCACCATTGATTTCCAATTTGCAATAATGATTGGATTTATCTATTTTTACAATATTGGGATAAGAGGCATTCGGGGGATAAAGAGGTGCTCCACCACCTCCGGTTGTAATATGATTAATACCGTTCACAACAGCTCTGGAATAATAATGATTATGACCGTTTATGACCATTGAAACATTATACTTCTCAAACAAAGGTTGAAGAATATCCTGAACGTATGAATTGTTGGAATGTCCACCTGCCGACCAGCCGGGTTTATGGAATACAGCTATTTTCCATATTTTATTTGATGACGACAAATCATTTACTATCCAATTATATTGGGTACTACCTTTATAATAGCTTGTTTCCTGGTCTATAACCGTAATATGCACCGGACCATAATCAAATGAATAATAAAATCTATTGTTCATAAACATAGGATATGGAAAATATTTTTTAAATAAAACTCCTTGTCCTTCATGATTGCCGATAGCGGACAAATAAGGTAAATTGGCCAGCAAATAAATGATAATAGGATAGGAAGTATTAAAAAATTCATCGTTCCAAGATGATTCGGAATTTCCATCGGAAACCAAATCTCCCGAATTAATAATAAATGTTTGTGCAAGATTATTTTTTTCAATATCCGACATTATTCTTACGGCTACAATATTGTGGTAGCCCGGAATTGAACGGGTATCACCATATGCAAAAAATGTTACATTTTTAGCAGTATCCGGCAAACCGGTATTGAAGCTTCCGCATTTGAATATTGTATCATTTACTGAAACTTTATAAAAATATTTTTCATCAATATCCAATCCGCGAAGAATAACTTTATGTTGGTGGTCATTCCCATATTCGGAAGTATTTATTTTACCTGCCGAAAAAGTACTATCCTTTCCATAAGTAAGTTCACAGTTTTGCTTTTCTGTCATTTGCCATATCACCAGCATTTCGTCATTATTACCCGTATATAAAACATAAGGGTCTTTTTTAAAATAATCCAATATACCAAACTCCAGTTTTAAATCAAAACTCACATCAGAACTGGTATGTGATCTTTGATGCACTTCTACCGCTATAATATTTTCTCTCTTTTTTAAAACACTTGAAGATATCTCATATTTGTAAAATGTATTTTCATCTGTTCCGCCAACTGTATGTGATGCAAATGTATTGAAGTTTATGGTTCCGGAAGGCATATTGGATCGTACTACTTCTTTTCCATTGATATAAACCACAGCACCATCGTCACGGAGTAAAGATATTTTCAAATATTTATTTGCAGATGGGTTATCAATATTAATTATTTTCCTGAAATAATAACATACATGCTTATTTGAAGACGAATTACCATAAGAAATAACCGTTGTTTCATCGCCGTCACCATATCCGAGTTGTGCTGCCCCCTCTTTCCATCCGGAATCATCAAATGACAAATCTCTCCAGGCTGTACCTTTGTCTGATCCATCATCCAAATACTTCCATGATGCTCCGTTGGGTATCAATGTCTGAGAGGATAATAAGTGAATACCTGTTAAAACCAAAAAAATAAGAACTAATTTTTTCATAATAATTAATTTTTCAATACATTATACGAATTTAAAACAAAATATTAAAATTACAATAATAATACATTGTAAAATACGGGAAATGAAGTAAATAACTAAAAAAATATTTTTAACTAAATAGTGTCTGTCTATAAAGTGCTAGAATTTTCAGTAATAATCTTTTTGCAATATTTTATCCTTTTCCTTTTGTTTTTTTAAAAAATACAACCTGAATCTTTCAAACTTTAAACTTTTCATAGTGTGAGACCAATTGTTCTTAAGATACATAATTTTTTTGATTTGAAATTGTTTATTTAAAAAGACTAAAACTATTGATTTTAAAATGTTACTTTTGTGTTTTATTTTAAATTTAACAATTCTATAAATCAAAACGGCGTTATTTAATACAATAAAAATATCATGGAAAATAAATTATATGTCTATAATAGTAAAACCGGAAAAAAAGAACTTTTCGAACCGATAAATCCCGGACATGTTGGAATGTATGTATGCGGTCCTACAGTTTATAACGAAGTACATCTTGGAAATGTACGTACATTCGTCAGTTTTGATATTATTTATCGCTATCTTAAATACCTTGGATACAAAGTAAGGTATGTCAGAAATATTACCGATGTAGGACATCTTACGGAAAGCGGAGAAGATAAAGTATTGAAAAGGGCAAAACTCGAACAATTGGAACCTATGGAACTTGTTCAAAAATATACAAATATGTTTCATGAGATGATGAGCATTTTTAATACTTTGAATCCGGATATTGAACCAAGGGCGACAGGTCATTTGATAGAGCAAATGGAAATGGTACAAGAGATTTTGGACAATGGGTATGCTTATGAACAAAACGGATCGGTTTACTTCGATACATTAAAATTTAATAAAGATTATAAATCCTATGGGAAATTATCCGGACGAAAAATTGATGAATTATTTACCGAGACAAGAGATAATCTTAAAAATCAAGACGAAAAACGGCATGCATCGGATTTTGCCATCTGGATGAAAGCTTCGGATGAACATATCATGAAGTGGAATTCTCCGTGGTCGGTAGGATTTCCGGGATGGCACCTTGAATGCTCGGTTATGAGCACAAAATATCTTGGTGAAACTTTTGATATTCACGGCGGAGGAAACGATCTTAAATTTCCTCATCACGAAAATGAAATTGCACAAAATATCGGAGCACGCGGAGTAGAACCCGTAAAATACTGGCTGCATAGCAATATGTTGCTCATGAATGGCAGGAAAATGTCAAAAAGTGATGGAAATACTATTTCTCCCTATGAATTATTTACAGGAAATAGCGAACATGTATCCAAAGGATATAGTCCGATGGCTGTTAGATTTTTTATGTTACAATCTCATTACAGAAGCACTTTGGATCTTACCGACCAAGCGATGCAAGCTGCCGAAAAAGGATACAAAAAGCTAATGGATGCCGCACAGGTAGTGGAAAATATGCAATATCCGGGAAACAACAATAATACTACAGATATAGATGAAAAGATATTGACCATCCTTTCGGCAATGGAAAATGATATGAATGATGACTTTAATACACCCAAGGCATTGGCGGATACATTTGAATTGGTAAACTATATAAATAAATTAAAAGACGGACATCTTAACTTTAAGGAAATTTCCATAGATACTTTTAATAAAATAAAAGATACCTTTTTGAAATTCATTTATGAAGTATTTGGCTTTAGAAAAGAAACTGCAGGTGAAGACAATGCTATGTTTGAAGGAATGATTGAATTACTGATTTCTATTAGAAATGAAGCAAGGGCAAATAAAGACTGGGCTACATCCGATTTGATCAGAGACAAACTTAAAGAATTGGGTATTCAATTAAAAGATGGAAAAGACGGTACCGGTTGGTCAAAAATCTGATATTTATTATAATTTTTTTAGATTGTATTCATCGATAATATTAACAAACCATAATAAAATAAAATAATGAAATTCTTCAAATCCATTTTAATATTGATTTTGTCATTGACATTAATAATGCCTTCATGCAAACAAGGTGAAAAAGAAAAATCATCAACCGTAAAGAAAAAAGAAAAGAGAAATTCCGTAAAAATACCGGTTTTCAATGGGGATTCCGCTTATGCATTTGTAAAAAAACAAGTGGAATTCGGGCCAAGAGTTACGGGAAGCGAAGCTCATAAAAAAGCTCAAAATTGGTTTGTCGACAAATTTAAATCCTATGGAGCAGATGTGGAAATACAAAAATTTAAAGCGAATTTTGCCAATGGGACAAAAGCGGAAGCTGCAAATATTATCGCACATTTTAATCCGGGGAAAAAGAAAAAAGTCATCATAGCTTCACATTATGATTCAAGATATATGGCGGAAAAGGATCCAAATCCAGAATTGAGAAACAAACCGATTGACGGTGCGGATGACGGGGCTAGCGGAGTAGGTGTTATTTTTGAAATAGCAAGACTTTTAAAAGAGAATCCGGTTGATATGGCAGTTGATCTTATATTATTTGATGCGGAAGATAATGGAAATGATAAAGATGATGCCACATGGTGTCTCGGTTCTCAATATTGGTCAAAAAAAGCTGCCCAATCCGGATATAAAGCTGATTTTGGAATTTTATTGGATATGGTAGGCGCAAAAAATGCTTTATTTCCTAAAGAAAATAACTCCAAACAGTTTGCAGGTCCTGTTCAGGATGTGATTTGGAATCTTGCCGGCAATATGGGATACGGGGATTTATTTGCAAACATACAAAGAGGGAATATAAATGATGATCATTATTATGTCAATAAAGTTGCCAGAATCCCAATGGTAGATATTATTAATATTCCGGATGCTCAAAAAGGTTTTGGTGCATATCACCATACTCACAAAGATAACATGGATATTATAGATAAGAATACTCTGCGTAGAACAGGTCAGGTTGTAATCGCTGTTTTATATAAATATGCATCTGATGATCTATGAAATTAATAAAATACATACTTGTATTAATCATTTTGTTACCCGTATTTTCTTACGGGCAAAGTTTTAATAATAAAATATCATTACAAAAAGGAATTATCTATAAAAAGGAGTTTTCCATTGAAGCCAAATTACATACCTTAGGGTATGCTATTGGATACAACAGGGGAATAATTTCCACTTATTACCTCACTAAATTTTATCATTTTGATATCGGATATATCAAATCCATCAAAGAGAAAAAAAATAACTTGGTAATAACAGGTATCACTGTTTATAACTCTTACTCTTATGGTAAAAGAAATTATTTCTTTCCGGTAAGATTAGGAATGGGTATTAAAAAATATCTCTCCGAAAAAGAAACTTATCATGGAGTTGCTGTCGGATATTCTTTGGAAGGTGGGTTTACACTTGGTGTTCTTAAACCGTATTTTCTTGTTGTAAGAACAAGAGATCAGGATAATAATACAAGTTATAAAACTATAAAATACTCCGATGAAAACAGGCATATCTTTATTGATGAAAATTCAATATTTGACAGAAGTTCTTTCTTCAAAGGATTTGACCAATTAAGTATGATCCCCGGAATACATGTAAATGCTGCCGTACATTATGCTATCAAAGCCTATGAAAAACCCGTTTTAGCAGTAGAGACGGGAATAATGATAGATGCATTTATTAAAAAAGTTCCTATAATGGTGGAAACTGACGGCTTTAAAAACAATTCACTATTTATCAATGTTTATTTTAATATATTGATTGGCAACAGATGGAATTGATACAGACAATAAAAAAACCAAAGTGAAAGCTATAAAAAATAAAAGAGAAAGGAAACCTTCATGGTTAAAAGTCAAATTGCCTTTAGGAACTTCATACCGGCAAGTTAAACATACTGTGGATCATTATAATCTCCACACTATTTGTCAAAGCGGAAATTGCCCCAATATGGGGGAATGCTGGACAGCCGGAACAGCTACATTTATGATACTTGGCAATATTTGTACAAGAAGTTGTAGGTTTTGTGCTGTAAAAACAGGAAAACCGACTGAATATGATATAGATGAACCCCGAAGAGTAGCGGAAGCTATTAAACTTATGGGAGTAAAACACGCAGTTATCACCTCTGTTAATAGAGACGAACTTGTGGACAAAGGAGCACAAATATGGCATAACACTGTTGTGGAAATTAAAAGATTAAATCCCAATACTACAGTTGAAACATTAATTCCGGAAGTAAAGGAAGACTGGAATGCACTTGAATTAATGATAAATGCCGGACAGGAAATTGTTTCGCATAATCTGGAAACTGTTAAAAGGTTATATCCGTCTATTCAACCGCAATCCAATTATTTGAGAAGTCTGAAGCAAATAAAAAGAATCCGGAAATTTGGCAAGAGAACCAAATCGGGTATAATGGTAGGTCTTGGAGAAACAATGGAAGAAGTATTTGAATTGATGGACGATTTATTGCAAAACGGGTGTCAAATACTTACTATCGGACAATATCTGCAACCGACTTTTGAACATGCTCCGGTAAAAGAATATGTACATCCTGATATTTTTGCCATGTACAAAGAAATGGGATTACAAAAAGGGTTTGAATATGTGGAAAGCGGACCGCTGGTAAGATCTTCTTATCATGCAGAGAGACAATTATGAATCATGTCAAAAAAAAACAATAGATTATTCAAATTTCTATTCTCTTAAAATTGCTGAAAAGTAAACATTATCAAAAGTTAAAATAAAATGAATATAACAATTCGTAAAGCGATAAAAAAAGATTACCCTGCAAT
>JALSPW010000289.1 GCA_026985735.1 Saprospiraceae bacterium | reverse complement strand
AAAGTTCAAAGTTCAAAGGATAAAGTTTGAGGTATTAAAGAAAGTATCAAAAAACAGACTATTCTGTGAACAATGTGTAGCGGTTTTAAGCCGGCTTTGAAGACATGTTATTGCTTTGCTTTAAAGTTCTAACTGAAATTATCGAAATATGATTATGACATTAGATAAAATCGTTTTTGATTATTGAAATTGTATTTTTATATAGAAATATTACAATATTTTCATCATAAAAGCATTCAAGCAGAATAAATACGAATAATTAAGGGTAATTTAATTAAAGAAATAGATACAAATTTATTAATTTCGCAATTTGAAAAAATTAATATTTAGTAATTTTAAAAATTGAATGATATGGCTTTTGATATAGACATGATAAAAAAAGTATATAAAACTATTCCGGAAAGAGTTGATAAAGCTCGAAAAATGTTGGGAAGACCGATGACTTTGACTGAAAAAATATTATATTCTCATCTTTGGGACGGTGATCCGTCAAAAGAGTTTAAAAGGGGAGTGGATTATGTGGATTTTAAAGTTGATAGAGTTGCCATGCAAGATGCGACAGCACAAATGGCATTGTTGCAATTTATGTTGGCAGGTAAGAAAAAAGTTGCTGTTCCTTCATCTGTTCACTTGGATCACTTGATACAAGCACATGACGGAGCGGACAAAGATCTGCAGGAAGCATTGAACAAAAACAATGAGGTTTATAATTTTTTAGAGTCTGTTTCACGGAAATACGGTATTGGATTTTGGAAACCCGGAGCAGGGATTATACACCAGGTAGTACTGGAAAATTACGCATATCCGGGAGGATTGATGATAGGAACAGATTCACATACGGTTAATGCAGGAGGATTGGGTATGGTGGCTATTGGTGTAGGAGGTGCCGATGCAGTGGATGTTATGGCTGATATGCCTTGGGAATTGAAATTTCCAAAGCTTATAGGAGTAAAATTAACAGGTAAATTAAATAATTGGGCTGCGCCAAAAGATATTATTTTAAAGGTAGCGGGCATTTTAACTGTAAAAGGTGGTACGGGAGCGATTATTGAATATTTTGGTCCCGGAGCGGAAAGTTTATCAGCTACAGGAAAGGGAACTATTTGTAATATGGGAGCCGAAGTGGGTGCCACCAATTCAAATTTTGCTTATGATGAAGCAATGGAAAGGTATCTTAGAGCTACCGGTAGGGATGATGTTGCTGACGCCGCAAATGAAATTAAAGACTATTTAAAATCTGATTCCGAAGTATTTGCAAATCCGGAAAAATATTATGATCAGCTAATCGAAATCAATCTGGATGAGTTGCAGCCTCATCTCAATGGACCATTCACTCCAGACAGGGATACTCCGATTGATAAAATGAAAGAGGTAGCACCTGCAAATGACTGGCCGCTTGAAGTAAAATGGGGTTTGATTGGCTCTTGTACAAATTCATCTTATGAAGATTTGTCAAGGGCAGCTTCTGTTGCAAAACAAGCTTTGGATAAAGGTATAAAACTTAAAGCCGGATTAGGAATAAATCCGGGTTCGGAACAAGTAAAATTTACAGCAGAAAGAGATGGTATTCTTGATACCTTCAAGGAATTGGGAGCATTGATATTTACAAATGCCTGTGGTCCGTGCATCGGTCAATGGAAAAGAGATGATATTGAAGGAAATCCTAAAAACACCATTGTTCATTCATTTAACAGAAATTTTGCTAAAAGAGCCGATGGAAATCCCAATACCAATGCTTTTGTAGCTTCTCCCGAAATGGTTATGGCTTTAGCTATATCAGGAAGATTGGATTTTAATCCGGCTGTTGACACTGTGAAAAATGATAAAGGAGAAGATGTTAAATTGGATATACCAACAGGTTGGGAATTGCCACCTAAAGGATTTGCGGTTGATGATCCTGGGTTTATTCCTCCTGCAGAAGACGGAAGTGATATAGAAATAGTTGTTAATCCATTATCCGAAAGATTACAATTATTATCACCGTTTCCTACTTGGAATGGAGATAATATTTATAATGCTCCTTTATTGATTAAAGTAATAGGAAAATGTACTACCGATCATATTTCAATGGCTGGTCCCTGGTTGAAATTCAGAGGTCATTTGGATAATATTTCCAACAATATGTTAATTGGTGGTGTTAATGCATACAATAATAAAGTGGGTGAAACCAAAAATCCTCTTTCAGGAAAATATGAAGCGGTACCAAAAGTTGCGAGGGATCTTAAAGAAGCAAAATTGCAATCGGTTATAGTTGGTGATCACAATTATGGTGAAGGATCCTCAAGAGAACATGCTGCAATGGAACCAAGACATCTTGGTGTTATAGCGGTTATTGTCAAATCATTTGCCAGAATTCATGAAACAAACCTTAAAAAACAAGGAATGCTTGCTTTGACATTTGCAAATGAAGCGGATTATGATAAAATTCTGGAAGATGATAGATTTAATTTTGTCGACCTAAAAGATTTTGCCCCGGGAAAACAACTTACAATCGAAATTGAGCATAATGATAAAACAATAGATATCATTAAAGTAAATCACACATACAATGCTCAGCAAATAGAATGGTTTAAAGCCGGAAGCGCATTGAATTATTTGCGAAAATAAAATTTTGTTTAATAAATTTTAAAAAGGGGAAACAAATACATTTCCCCTTTTTTATTTTTTTATTTTTCATAACTATCCGGATAGGATGCTTTTAAAATAAAAAATAATTTAAACAAAAAAGTCCCTCTTTTTTCATAATCACCTGATTTTTATATATATTTGTATCAATATATCTATAGTTGTTAAATATATTGCTATGTCACGGTTTATTTTCATATTGTTTTTGGCATCGCCTTTTATCTTTTTGTCTTATAGTTCCTGTTCTCAGAGCATATATTTGCATAGCCAGGCGGATGTGGACACTTTTGATCAAAGCATAACAATTATATCGGGAGACCTTATTATAGAAACTACTTCAACTCAGAACCCTATCATCTCATTGTCCGGATTATCAAACTTGAAATATATTTCAAAATATTTAAAAATAAGATATAATAAGAAATTGACAGATTTAACCGGTTTATCCGGATTG
Organism: Saprospiraceae bacterium; assembly: GCA_026985735.1. GTDB lineage: Bacteria > Bacteroidota > Bacteroidia > Chitinophagales > Saprospiraceae > JADJGA01. The sequence goes on along the minus strand of JALSPW010000289.1, from coordinate 3,821 downwards.
GATTCTATTGGTGGTTATGTTGAAATTAAACATAATGATATATTAACAGATTTGAATGCCCTTTCAAATATTAAAGCCATTGGCGGTGGATTAAGTATTGCCGGTAATTATGCATTGGAAAATTTGGATGGTTTTATAGGACTTAATTATATTAATACCTTAAATATATATGATAATGATGCCTTATCTAACGTAGATGGACTATCAAATATTAAAACTATTGGAGGAAGATTATATATTTCAACTAATATTGCTTTAAAAAATATTAATGGATTTTCCAATCTTCAGTATATCAGTGGTAGTTTGGATATTTCCAATAATGATTCTTTAACCAATTTGAATGGTTTTTTAAATCTTATAAATATTGGTGGCAGATTAAGTATTTCTAATAACGATGTTTTAACTAATCTGGATGGATTTTCCAATCTTCAATCTATTGGTGGCGGCTTAAATATTTCCGGTAATCATAAATTATCTGATATTAATGGGTTACTAAATATTTTTTCTATTCGAAATTTTTTACACATAGATTATAATGATGCTTTAAGCAATCTCAACGGGTTTTCAAACCTTCAATTTATTACCGGTGATTTAGATATTTCTAATAATGATAATTTACCCAATCTGGATGGATTTTCCAATCTTCAATCTATTGATGGTTATTTAAGTATCTTCAGTAATAAAATCTTATCTGATATCGATGGTTTATCAAATCTTAAGTCGGTGGGTGATCGTTTATATATCGTTGGAAATAATTCTTTAACTAATTTGGATGGTCTGAAAAATCTTCGATCTGTTCATGACCGTTTTGAAATTGGTAATAATCTTGTTTTAACTGATTGTTGTGGAATACATGATATTTTATCAACTCCCGGTGCAATAGGTGGAAATGTATTTATTCTTGCTAATCCGTCTGAATGTAGTAATAAATATGAAATACTTAAATCCCATTGCGGTATCGAGTTAAGTATATTAACTTATCCTCCCTGTATTGATATTGATAACGGCTCTCTGCAAATAAGTATTTTAGCCTATGATACTATTCCGTTTTATTACAACTGGGAAAATATTGATAACGGTATTAATGGTTACGGTGTAAGTTATTCCGATATTTTTTATATTGAAAATCTCTCTTCCGGCACTTATAATGTTACGGTAACTACAGATACTCCAGATACTGCGATATTTACAGGTATTGTATTGAGTGAAGAATCGGGTTCCGTATTTGAAATAATCGAAATCAAGACCACCAATAGTTCCAATGGCATTAGCAATGGAAGTATTTCCATACATATCGCAGGAGGTAGTGCACCGTTCAGTTATTCATGGTCGGGCCAGTCCTCAGGTAATCAAACCGGTATAACTGCCGATAGTTTTACTATTCATAATCTGGCTTATGGAGAATATAATATCATGGTTTCTGATAATGCCGGTAAACAGCAAAGTGTATCCGTTTCCCTTTTGGATGAAACAGTTCCCGTAGTACCTTGTACACAACCCCTTGATATAGTGATACTCAATGATGTATCCGGTTCTGTTGATGTAGAGGAATATGAAGAATCCAAACAATTTTTTGTAGATTTTATAAATGCGGCAAATATTGGTATTGGTAGTGATGAAAGTCGTGCAGCTATTATTGAGTGGTCGGGATATGATAAACAATCTACACGAATACCATTAACAGGTAATGTTGCGACTTTGCAAGATTATGTTAATTACCACAGAGCCTTTAACGGTGAGACATCACCTCATTTTGCGATGCTATACGGTAAAGCTTACCTTGATAATAACAGTCGTCCCGATGCTGATAAAGTGATCGTTTTATCTACCGACGCTGCATACGGACAAATATCTCCTTCTTTGATATCCCTGGCAGATAAATTTAAAGCGGCAGGTTATCATTTGATTACAATAGCATTTGATGAGGCATATTCCAATAGTTATACAAGAGAAATTTTAAGAGAAGTAGCATCTGTTGATCTTTTAGCTCCCGGTGCTCCTGCTTATTCATTGCTTGATAAGAATCTTGCTAAAAATATCGTTGATATTTATCTTTGCCCTATCGATCCGGGTAGTATCGCAACAGCGTATTTTAACAGGGACGGAGCTATTGATATTACCGGTATTACAATGGAAGGAAATTGTCCTTATCCTTATAATGTTGAGATTACTTTTACTATAGAAGCGCTAAGAGAATTATCGCTTCCCGCCGGAACAAAAGTAACATTTTACTATAACAATCCCGAATTGGCCGGAGCAACGAAAATATTGACTTGGACTATGCCTTGTGCGCTTGCAGCAGGAGAGATTGACACATTCAACATAGTTCTGCCCGTTTATACTTCCGGAAATATCTTTGTAGTATTAAATGATGACGGTAGCCAAACAACACCAATAAGTTTTCCAATTACGGATATAGATGAACGGGCGTATTCCAATAATATTGACAATATAAGTTTTTGCACGGACAATGAAGCTACGTTGCAGGCGCTGAAATACACAACTACTCCTATTCCTGTCTGCGATACAATTGTGGTTTATACTATTGATGTGTGCAATATCAGTAATGTAGATGCCTTCGATGTGACAATTACCGATATTTATCCATCGGGATTTGTACTCCAAGGTATGGTTGTCAATGACAATGGATGTACTACAGTTAATGATTCTACGTATGATATTCCGGCAGGCTGTTGTGTTTCACTGATATTGACTTATGATGCTTCAGGGGCATTATATGCATATTATTCAAACCAAGGGGTGGATATTGATGGTCCTGCAGGGCAAACATATATAGATTTTGACGGTTCTTCCACTACAGCGGAAGATGTGATTATTGATGGCAGGATAGATTGCCCTTCCACTATTATAGAATTTACAAAGGAAGTAAATGTCGATACTATCTGTGACGATGCATATATTGTTTATACATTTACTATCAATAATGAAATGAATATACCTATTCAAGGATTGGAATTTGAGGATATACTGCCTTATCCCTGCGAGTGGATTTTTGAACCTTACAATCTGTCGGGTGTAAGAATTGGCAATGGTAAATTGCAAGGGAATCAGGCGATTTTCACAATTGATGAAGTAGCAGCTCAGACCATAGCGAGTTTTTCTATGGATGCAGCATTGAGAGACTGGGATGTGGATGGAGTATTGTCAAATTATGCCATATTGGAAAATGTTCCTGATCCCGATAATAACGATTTTCAAACACTAATCTCCAATACTGTAAAAACAACTGTAAAAACAACTCCTGAAATCAGTATTCCCGATACGATTTATGCCCATTCATCAGATACGATTATTGACCTTGAAGTGATATTAACAGGTTCGGGTAATATCAAATGGACAACGTCGGGTGACGGAACATTTGACAATGTCAATATTTATAATCCTGAATATACATTCGGCACACAGGATTTGGTTGATAAAGAAATATTGCTGTTTATAAGTGTAAGTACTGATTGTGGAGAACAAGGTAAAAGTGTGATAATTTTGTTAGAAGAATGTACCTTAAGTTTCCAAGATATCACCGTAGGCGATTGCAATAACAATGCTACACCTTCGGATGCTATAGATGATACTTATGAAGTAAGTTTCAATATCAGCGCTCAAAATCCCGGATCAAGCGGTACTTTTAGAGTACAAGACGGCAATAAAACGTATGGACCTTTTGATTATGGCAAAGATCAAAAGATAATACTTCCAGCGGATGGCAAAACATATACTCTGTTGTTTGAAGATATAGATGTAAGCGGATGTACACTTGAGCGGGAAGTAAGTCAAAATAGTTGTTCGGATGAATGTTCGCT
>JALSPW010000288.1 GCA_026985735.1 Saprospiraceae bacterium | reverse complement strand
TATATATACCATGGCAGCACATAAAAATATTTGTAAATATATACATTTACCGGTTCAATCGGGAAACAGCAGGATATTGGAATTGATGAACCGGACTTATACCAGGGAATGGTACAAAGACAGGATCGATAAGATATATGAGATAATCCCGGATATTGCTATCTCATCTGATGTTATTGCTGGTTTTTGCTCTGAAACGGAAGAGGAGCATCAGGATACTTTGAGTATTATGAAATATGCAAATTATAGTATGTCGTATATGTTTTATTATTCTGAGAGACCACGGACGGTTGCTCAACGCAAATATGAAGATGATGTTCCTTTGGATATAAAAAAAAGGAGATTGAGTGAGATTATTAGACTTCAAAATCAAATATCGTACGAGCATAATAAAAATGATATAGGCAAGATATTTGAAGTTTTGATAGAAGGTGATTCGAAAAAATCAGATAAGGAATTTAAAGGAAGAAATTCTCAAAATAAAGTTATCATTTTCCCTAAAAAAGGTGATTTGAAAAAGGGAGATTATGTGTTTGTTAAGGTGAATGATGCTAATAGTGCTACATTGAGAGGGGAAATAGTTTCTAAATAGTTATTAATATTTATTAAAACCGTAAATATGGATTTACAGGCAGTAAAAAGGAGATATAATATAATCGGAAATTCGGAAAAACTAAATCATGCATTATCTACTGCGATGCGGGTAGCCAACACGGATTTGACTGTGTTGATACAAGGTGAAAGCGGTGTTGGAAAGGAAGTTTTTTCGAAATTAATACATCAACTTAGTAGCCGTAAGCATAATGATTTTATTGCAATAAACTGTGCTGCCATTCCTGCAGGTACTATTAATTCCGAATTGTTTGGTCATGAAAAAGGGGCTTTTACAGGTGCTACAAATGAAAGGAAGGGTTATTTTGAAACAGTAAATGGAGGTACTATTTTTCTCGATGAGGTAGGGGAGATGCCTTTGGATACTCAGGCTTTCCTTTTGAGGGTTTTGGAAAACGGTGAATTTATTCGTGTAGGGTCGTCCAAAATAAGAAAAACGGATGTTAGAATAATAGCTGCTACAAATGTTGATTTGAAGGATAAAATAAGAGAAAAAAAATTTAGGGAGGATCTTTATTATCGTCTTAGTACGGTTCCTATTCACATTCCACCGTTGCGAGAGAGGCCACAGGATATTATTTTGTTATTTAAAAAGTTTGCCAGGGATATTGCAGAAAAATATAATTCACCGACAATCCAATTGGATGAGGAGGCTAAGATTTTGATAAAAAATTATAGTTGGCCCGGTAATATCAGGGAGTTAAAAAATGTAGTGGAAAAATTATCGGTTCTTAGTGATGAGAGATTGATTACGGCCGAAAAACTTATTGAGATAGTACCGGATATAAGAAATAGAAATCTTCCGGTTTCTTTCGATAAAAGCTCATCGGAAAAAATCAATGACAGGGATATTATATACAAGTTTCTCTTTGATATGAAGAGGGATATATCTGAATTGAAAACCTTATTTTATGATATTGTAAGTACAAATAATCTTGATTTGCCGACTATCGGAAATGTTGATAACGACATGGTAAAAGGACATTTTCATGTTAATGATTTGGAAAATAAACTTAATGAATTCGAAAATAAACTTGAAGTAAATATTCCAAAGGAAAGGTCAATTGTTGTTCCGGAAGTCGAACAGGAAAATGAAAAATATGAGGTTGAGATTATGGATGAAAACTTAAATTTGGAAGAAATGGAAAAAAATATGATAGTAAAAGCTTTAAAAAAGCATAATGGCAAAAGAAGGACAGCGGCAAAAGATCTTGGCTTGTCTGAGAGAACTCTTTACCGTAAAATAAATGAGTATAATATCAGCCTTTAGCTTATAATGAAAAATGCCCGGATCTGGGAGATCCGGACAATTAATAAACCAATCTCATGAAAAGTTCATGATTTATATAGAAAGACGAAATCCGCGTTTGTAAATATCTAGTTCAATTTCACTGTACTTTTTCACGGTCATAGATATTTAATATTTTAATAATTTATTTTTTTATTTAATAATTTGATTTTTAAAAATGCCCGGGTCTGGGAAACCCGGACAATTAATAAACCAATCTCATGAAAAGTTCATGATTTATATAGAAAGACGAAATCCACGTTTGTATAATCCTTATCTATTATCATATCATTTAGTCTACATTATCGTGCAGATAAGAATTGCTTCTTGTAATCGGTTCATCTTCATCGATTCCTATTTTTAGTTCAGGTGAAGAATCGGGATTAAATTTTTCCGGTTTACTTTCGAGTTTTATTTGTTTTCTTTTATAAGCCGGTTCATTTTCATATTTGTTAATCATATTGGGATTATCCAGTGATACTTTTTTGCTGCTATCAACAGTATCATGATTTCTACTCATTTTATTTCTTATCTTTTTCAATTTTTCTTCACGCTCTCTTCTGATGTAAGGCTCGTTATCATGAATTGATGTTTTGAATGCGTCGATTGTATTTTTTACGTCATCTTCTTTGTCAAAATCTATAATGTTAATACCGGAATCATCATCAAAATTTATATCGAATGGTATATTGGAATCTTTTTCTCTGTTTTCATCCAATCCTACTTTTATTGCATTTTTGTTAGTATCTTTTGATTTTGATTTGCTTTCCTCGAAACCCGTGGCTATTACGGTAACGCTGATTTTCTCACCCAAAGATTCATTTTTGCAATTTCCCCAAATCAAATCGGTTCCATAACCTGCTTCACCTTGGATATATTCGGTTATTTCTCCAATTTCATCCATTGTTACCTCTTTGGTCCCGGATGTGATATTGAGTAATATGTGTTTAGCTCCTCTTATATCATTATCTTCAAGAAGTGGTGAATTCAATGATGTTTCTACAGCTTTTTTAGCTCTGTTTTCGCCTTCTGCAAATGCACTACCCATCACTGTAATGCCGCTATCTTTCATTACGGTATTGACATCTTCAAAATCGACATTAATATATCCCGGTACCGTGATAATCTCAGCTATTCCTTTTGTAGCCGTCGTTAGAATATCATCAGCATACGCAAAGGCTTCGGATATCGGTAAATTGCCATACATCATTCTTAATTTATCATTGGAAATAACTAAAATGGAATCTACGTTTTTCTTTAATTCTTCCAATCCTTCATATGCTTGACGTATTCTTCGCGAGCCTTCAAATTTGAAAGGTAGTGTTACTATGGCAATAGTTAAAATACCAAGATCTTTGGCGGCTTTTGCTATTATTGGAGCTGCCCCTGTCCCTGTTCCTCCTCCTAAACCGGCTGTTATAAATACCATTTTAGCATTATCTTGCAGAAAATCCCTTACATTATCTATAGATTCTATACAAGCTTCTTTTCCAACCTCGGGGATTGAACCTGCTCCACGTCCTTCAGTACGTATAGGTCCCAATTGCAATTTAATCGGCACATCGCTTTCTTCCATAGACTGAATATCCGTATTCGAGATTGCGAAATCAACTCCGTTAATTCCCATTTTAAACATGTGGTTAACTGCATTTGAACCTCCTCCTCCTACTCCAAGGACTTTTATTATTGAACTTTCTCTTTTAGGTATTTCAAATTCCATTTTATTGATTTTTAGTTAATACTGAAATATTTTATTTTTAAAATTCCGAATCAGGTGTACTTTCAAAAAATTCTTTTGTATAGTCAAAAATTTTATATAACCATTTTTTTTTGCCATTTCCTCTTTCATTATCCTCTTCAAAAGTTTTTTCGTTATTATTTTCCGG
>JALSPW010000287.1 GCA_026985735.1 Saprospiraceae bacterium | reverse complement strand
GGTTTGTCCACATCTTTATTCTCTTCAATGTCTTCTGTGGCCTCTTCGTATTTTCCTTGATTTATAGCATTGATCAATAGCCCTATACCCGTTGAATATATCGGTGAAGTCAATTCACTATTATATCCATGTGCCAGATGTTCGGTAGGTTGTCCCAGTCGGGTGATTATTCCTGTTTGAAGTTCAGCCAGTAAATCAATGTCTTTTAATAATGACCCCCCTCCTGTTAATACTAATCCGGCTAAAAGTTTGTTTTGATACCCTGATCTGTTTATTTCCCACATTACAAATTCAAAAATCTCTTCAATTCTTGCTTGTATAATTCTTGCCAAATTCTTTTCTGAGATTTCTTTTGGATCTCTCCCTTTGAACCCGGGTATTACTATCAATCTGTTATCAACAATTTCTTCCGCCAGTGCAGATCCAAATTTGATCTTCAGCTTTTCCGCCTGGTCTTTCATGACACTTAACCCTTCTTGAATATCTGTGGTTACAACGTTCCCACCAAATGGAATGACCGCAGTATGCCGTATTATTCCTTCTTTAAATATTGTAATATCAGTAGTGCCACCTCCTATATCTACCAATACGACACCTGCTTCTTTTTCTTCTTCACTGAGGACAGCTGAAGCGGAAGCGATTGGTTCCAATGTCATGTTAGCAACGTTTAAACCCGCTTTTTCCACTACCTTGAAAATATTTTTTGATGCGGAAACCTGGCCTGTTATAATATGAAAGTTTGCTTCCAGTCTGATCCCCGACATTCCAATAGGATCACTGATGTTATGCTCGTTGTCAACAGTAAATTCCTGAGGAATCACATGTAAAATCTTATCGCCGGGAGGCAATACAAGTTTATGCATATCATCAATTAGCCTGTTTATATCATTTTCATTAATTTCCGAATTATTATCTTTTCTCACCACCAAACCATGATGTTGAAGACTTTTAATATGTTGCCCTGCAATACCTACATTTACTTTTTTAAACTTTTTACCTGCATTAACTTCTGCTATGCTGATAGCTTCTTTTATGGCTTTTACGGTTTTATCTATATTGGAAACCACACCGCGGGAAACACCTTCGGATTTAACCTTGCCCAATCCGCTAATCTCTATTTGACCGTATTCATTTTTGAATCCGGCTATTGCACATACTTTTGTCGTTCCGATATCCAGTGCGATTACCATAGGTGATTTTTTATCGTTAATGTCCATCATAATTATAATATTTATAATTTTAAAAACTTCCAACTATTTGTCCGTCCCATTTGACAGATAATTTTTTAAATTTATTCCAACCCGATTGAGTCATTCCGTTTTTATAAAATGCTTTTATCTTAGTTAGTTTATTGTCAATATTTGTTAAGTCTCCGAATTCTATCTGCTGCTTACCTAATTTTGGAATCAGCGTTAATGAATTATCTTCATCTATGTTAATTTGTTCAATAAGAGAATTTAAAAACGCATCGTTATATATTTCTTTTGACAATTTCCATATTTTCTTATATTCTGAATCTTTTTTATTTCTATTTTTCAAATTAATTCTATATGTTGCGCCGGTAATAACAGGAACTCTTATAGTTGCTCTTTGTGAAACTGGTATTGGATTTCCTTCTATATCCAAATAAAAATCTTTTTTGTTTTTTCTTACTACCCTTGCAATCGGATCTCTTAATTTGCAATTAATATGCAATTGATTTTTTGAATCTAGATATACATTTGCATTTTTTATATAATTGCTGCGATCCAGCAATTTTTCTATTTTTGCTATATCAACTTTTTCTATTTTTGCAATTTCCAAATCTTTATTTAGAGATTTATTTAAAAATTTTAAGATATCATTTTTGTCAATCAATTTTTCCTTGTATTGTGTTTCTAATGAAATCGATATATTGTTAAGATTTAAATTTGCTTTATATTGTATAGAGAAATATAATATCACTATCAGTCCTGCTGCTCCCAGTACTCTGATTATTCGTAAAAAATCATATTTTTCCCAAATTTTTTTCATATTCTTATCGATTTCAAAACCACATCCGCTATTTCTTCGGCTGAATCCGGTTTCGCTAATTTTTTTATATTTTCTTCAAGTTTTTTAATTTTGTTACTGTCATTCACTAATTCCAGTATTTCATCTCCCAGTTTCTCTTTAATTTCATTATCTTTTAATATCAATGCGGCATTTTCTCTAACCAAACTCATTGCATTTTTTGTTTGATGATCCTCCGCCACATTTGGAGATGGTACCAGAATCGCTGCCTTTCCGGCCAAACTTAATTCGGAAATTGTCAATGCTCCCGCTCTGCATACTACAATGTCTGCAGCAATGTAAGCAAGATCCATTTTGTCGATAAACGGGAGTATTTTTACTTTTGAAATATATTCTTTTTCCAAATAAATATATCTGTCAAAATAAAGTTTTCCCACTTGCCATATCAATTGGATGTTTTCTTTGTCCAATATCTTTTTCAAATTAAGTTTAACCGCTTCATTAAGCGATCCGGCACCAAGACTTCCTCCAAAGACTAAAACAGTTTTCTTATTTTGAACCAAATCAAAATGCCTAAGTGACGAATTGATATCTTTATCATTTTTGGAATTATCCAAATCCGATATTAATCTTCTTACGGGATTACCCGTATAAATTATTTTTTCCTTTGGGAAGAACTTCTCCATCCCTTTATATGCAACACATATTTTTTTAGCTTTTTTTGCCAATAACTTGTTGGTTATTCCCGGATACGAATTTTGTTCCTGCAAAATAACAGGAATATTTTTCCAAATCGCTGCTTGTGCTATCGGTCCGCTTGCATAACCACCAAATGCAACTATTGCATCCGGTTTGAATCTTCTGATTATACCCATTGCTTCCCATAGACTGCGTATTAATTTGAAAGGAAATGATAAGTTCTTTAAAGTCAATTTCCTTTGTAATCCGCTTATTGGCAATCCTATTATCTTAAATCCCGCTTTCGGGACTTTTTCCATTTCTATTTTTCCTTTTGCTCCTACAAATAGTATTTCAATTGTTTTATCTTTTGATTTTAGTTCCTGCGCTACTGCTATTGCAGGAAAAATATGACCTCCGGTTCCTCCCCCGCTAATTATTATCTTCATT
>JALSPW010000286.1 GCA_026985735.1 Saprospiraceae bacterium | reverse complement strand
TGTAAATTTCATCTCAAAAGCATTCTACCATAGTAATTAGAATTAAAAAATTATTAAAAATACAAATAAAAAAATAAAATATTAAAATAATTGTATTAAATTAGCTAAAGTTTTTTGAATTTTTTCAGAGTGTTTTTTTTAATTGAATAATATGATATAGTGAATAAGTGGTAACTTTTAATAAATTTATTTAATTTTATATTTAAAAAAGAAAAAAAATATATTTAATATAATCAGTATTAAATATTTTTTATAACTTGCTTAAAATTTAACTTGTTTAAATAATCAATAGGTTTGGAAATTAAAACAACATATACTTCAGAACAATTGCACGAAGCTTTGTATAAATATTTTGGATTTGATACTTTCAAACCACTGCAGGAAGATATCATACGGAGTATTTTGGAAGGGCACGATACTTTTGCGATTATGCCTACAGGTGGGGGTAAATCATTGACTTACCAATTACCTGCAATGATAATGGAAGGAACTGCAATTATTATTTCTCCGCTTATAGCTTTAATGAAAGATCAGGTAGATTCTATAAGAGGATACAGCAAATCCGATGTAGTTGCTCATTTCCTGAATTCTTCATTAAACAGAGGTCAAATTAAAACAGTAAAAGAAAGTATTACTAATAAAAAAACCAAAATGCTGTTTATAGCTCCTGAAACTTTGACCAAAGAAGAGAATATTGAATTTTTTAAAAAAGTAAAACTTTCTTTTATCGCAGTGGACGAAGCGCATTGTATTTCGGAATGGGGGCATGATTTCAGACCGGAATACAGAAGAATCAGGACAATGATTGATCAAATCAATAAAGATATTCCTATTATCGCTTTGACAGCTACCGCAACTGAAAAAGTAAGGTCTGATATTATTAAAAACTTGAATCTTAAAAATTTAAACTATTTTATTTCATCGTTCAATAGATTTAATCTTTTTTATGAGGTAAGACCAAAGAAAAACAAAGAACAAGCGATAAATAGCATAGTGAGAATTATTAAAACCATGCCAAATAAATCGGGAATTATCTATGTTCAAAGTAGAAAATCAACTGAAGAAATAGCAAAAGTTTTACAGGTAAACGGAATTAAAGCAAGTGCTTACCATGCGGGATTGGATTCAAAAACAAGAACAAAGATTCAGGATGAATTTTTAATGGAGGAAATTGATGTTATATGTGCTACCATAGCGTTTGGTATGGGGATTGACAAACCTGATGTGAGATTTGTTATTCATTATGATATCCCAAAGAGTATTGAAAATTATTATCAGGAGACCGGTAGGGCAGGCCGTGACGGACTTGAAGCCAAATGTATTGCTTTTTATTCCCATAAAGATATTTTGAAATTAGAGAAATTTTTAAGAGATAAGCCTGTTGCCGAAAGGGAATTAAGTGTGCAGTTAATGGATGAAGTAATCGCTTATTCCGAAACAGGTTCTTGCAGGCGGCAGTTTTTGCTGCATTATTTTGGAGAAGATTTTGCAGCGGAACAATGCAATGATATGTGTGATAATTGTGCTAATCCCAAAGAAAAAATAGAAGTTAAAGATGAAGTATTATTATTGCTTAATATAATTAATGAGTTGCATGAAAAAAACATGATAAAATCATTAGTGGATTTTATTACGGGAAGAAATTCAAAAGAGATGAAAGATTTCCGGTATGTTGACCACAAGTTGTTTGGAGCAGGAAAGGATAAAGATGAGCAGTATTGGCATTCAATTATCAGACAGGCTATTTTAAATAATTTTATCTATAAAGATATTGAACTATATGGTATTTTAAAATTAACAAAAAAGGGAAAAAAATTTATGGAAAAACCGTTTTCAGTTGAGATTTCTTTGAATCATGATTATGATAAAGAAGAAAACCGGGAAGATGTTATTGCTATTGGTGGTCATAGTGGTTCTGCTCTTGATGAAGTATTGTTTAATATGCTTAAAGAATTAAGACATGATGAAGCTAAAGCACTTGATGTTAAGCCTTGGGTTATTTTTTCCGATCCGGCACTTCAAGATATGTCGACATTTTATCCTATAAATATTGAAGATATGCTCAATATTTCCGGAGTAAGTAAAGGGAAAGCAGAAAGGTATGGGCAACCGTTTATAAATCTTATAAAAAAATATGTTGAAGAAAATGAAATAGAAAGACCAACTGATTATTTGGTTAGGCAAGTAGCAAATAAATCCAAGACCAAGGTTGCTATCATTCAGCATGTGGATAGAAAAATTCCTTTGGAAGATATAGCGACAAATGTTCATTTAACTTTTGAAGAGTTGCTTGAAGAAATGTATGCTATTGTGTCATCGGGAACAAAGTTAAATATAGATTATTATATTACGGAGAGAATAGAAGATAGTATTAGGGAGGATGTTTATGATTATTTCTTGGATGCCGAATCCGATTCTTTGGATGATGCTTATGAAGAGTTTATCGATGATGAGGAAGTAAGTGAAGTAGATATTCAATTGATGAGAATTAAATTTATATCGGATATGGCAAACTAGTATGATTTTAAAATTAATAAATTATCCCATTTTTTGATAATTGCAGGTAGGACATGAAAGTATGCTATAACATGACTTCAAAGCCGGTTTGAAACCACGTTAAGTCTTTCTCAGATTCCTGTGTTTTTTGAAACAGAGGAACTTGCTACCTTGTACCTTTAAATAATTTCTTCTACCCAATCTGTAATTCTCCATTCTCCATTCTCAATTCTCAATTCTCAATTCCCAATTCTCCATTCTCAATTCTCCATTCTCAATTATTCAGTATTAGTCGCTTGTCATAATAAATAAAGGTAGCATTTCAAAATCTTTATAATATGGGCGATATCTATCCTTATTATAATATTTGTCAATATTTACGATTTTACTTGATTTTGAAATTACTTCTATTGGCACATGATCATATCTACCGTTTTTTAATACGACCAATCTTCCGTGAATTCCTTTCAATATCAAATCCAAAGCCATGTTTCCAAAAGCCATCGGTACTATACTGTCTATAGCATCCGGGCTACCTGTTCTAGTTAGATATCCTAGTTTTTGATTTATGATATTCACTCTTCGCCCCTTGTTGAATTTTGGGGAAATATCTTTAATAGCAGCAGAAACTTTATCACCTATGCCACCTAGTTTGGCATGGCCATAAGCATCTTTTTCCTGATTTAAAAATGTCATTTTTTCTTCGTGTTCAAACTGAGCACCTTCGGAAACCAAAACTATTGAATAGCTGCTTGGGTTTCTGTATCTATCTTCGATTAATAATTGTGTTAATAATTCGGGATTGAATTTATGTTCGGGTATTAAACACCTGTTTGCCGCTCCTGCCATTGTAGGTAACATTGCGGTAAATCCTGCATATCTTCCAAATACTTCCAGTACCATAATCCTTTCATGTGAACCGGCAGATGTACGCAAATCATTTGCAAGTTTAATCGTTCTGGAAACACAGGTACTAAAGCCAATACAATAATCTGTTCCCGGAACATCATTATCCATAGTTTTTGGAATTGCTATCACTTTCATCCCTTTCTTATAAAGGTGTTCTGCATAGCTCAGAGTGTCATCACCGCCAATAGCTATCAAATAATCTATTCCTAACCATTCCAGATTTTTCAATACTTCCGGGGTTAAATCATTCATGTCTTCAGTATAGGTTTTTTTTAGATGATCCGGTACATCTATTTTAGCCACAGCCAATGGTCTTGTCCGGGAGGAATGCAAAAATGTTCCACCTGTTCTGGCTTTTTTATTTACAACATTTTGTGACAGTTCAAGAAAATTTTCAGAATTATCAACTTTTTTATCCCTGATTATTTCCATTATACCTTTCCAGCCTCTTCTTAAACCTATTACTTTGTATCCTTCCCTTATCGCTCTTATTGTCACAGCCCTGATGGCAGGATTCAATCCGGGAACATCACCACCTCCCGTTAATATACCTATAACACCTTTTGTTTTCTTTGTTTTTACCATGATTCTTTATTTTATGATTTTGTAGCAATACAGTGTTGGTTTCTTGAAATACAATAATATTTATTTTTCATTCAAAATCCATCTGTCTTAATAGTTACATGACTTTTTATTCAGTACAAATTCTAAGCCAAAAGTTAATTTTTTAAAAATATTTTATTCATAAATATTACTTTCCCATTCAGCATACCATTTATTTTTAAAATATACATTCCCTGCTTAAGAAAATCAACATTGATTTTTAATTTTTCAATTTCTCTATTATTTAATTTATATAAATGACTATAAATATTTTGACCTAAAATATTTGTCAGATAAATGTGAATTTCACTTAGGCCCGGATTAATAAATGATATATTCATTTGATTATATACCGGATTTGGGTACAATGTCAAATGCAAATCATCTGCAGTTATAATTTCTTTATTTTCCACCAATGTACAGGCATCCGAAATGAAATCACAATATGTTCTGGAAGCCAAAGAGCAATCAAGGACAAAGGGATTCGGTTTATTATCCTGATATCCGGCAATCTTCCAGGTTCTAATCCATTCCAAAGAATCTACAGGATCCAGAAAATGCCACTTGCACAATATTTTCTTCTGTTTTTTAAAATAATATGCATCTTCTGCATCTGCTTGTTGCTTGTACATTGTATAAAAATAAAATATCGCTCTTGCAACATTGCCTTTATGAGCTTCTCTAGGTTCAAAATATTGATTTGTATGTTCACTGTATTCGTCAATATTAACGGAAGGGATACTATGCATTATAATCTGTTTATAGTACCAGTCTTCCGTAATATTATCATCAATATCATTAAAAGGCAGGCTGCCTCTATCTGAATTTACATTTATTTTTGCTGGAAATATATGATGCATATCACTTTTAGCATTGCCATCTCCGGCTCCTTTGCTTCTCGGATAAGTATGTTCTGCATTTATTCCGCTTGGTTTTCCGTTTTTGTATAAATAACTTGAAGGATCTACATTGTGTGGTAGATATATGCCATAGTTTGTATATACTCCATAAACAGTATCATTGACATTGTATATAATTTTATAAAGAGTATCTCGCGCCTGGGAATAGTCAAGTACTACTCCGGGTTTATATTCTTCAACTAATTTATTTAATAATACATCTCCTTCTAAATCAGGAAATACACTTTGGAAATTGAACTGCCCAATCAATTCGGTTGTCGAAACTATAAGAACTATTAAAATAATATTTTTCATCTGTTTAAAATTTTTTGTTTGTAAAATATACAAAAAATTTAGAATACAATCAGAAACTCTCATGATTTTTTAATCATATCTTTGGTGTATTTTATGATTATAAAATTCATGCTCGTTTCACGTATTTAATTTTATATTTATGTTTTGGACAGTCTCTTTCTATGTAAAAATCATCCCAAGAGTACTATGCCTGTATACGTAGTAGAATAATAAGCATACAAAAGTAAAAATTTTAACTAAATAAATATTATAGTTTATGAAAAATAAATCAATTTTTTTTATTAAGATTTTTATTTTTGTTATATCTTTGCATTCTTCTTAAAAGGGTCGGTTTGCCGAGTGGCTAGGCAACGGTCTGCAAAACCGTGTACACCGGTTCGAATCCGGTACCGACCTCATAAAACCTTTTGTTATGCAAAAGGTTTTTTTTATTTCAAAAGTAATTCTATCCGCATAGCTACTCCAAAATCATAATAGCTAATCTATAGAGGTTGTTAGATTTTAGTGATTTAATAGACAGACACTATTTAAATATTAATGAAGTTTGTTGTTATCTATTCGGCAGTTGTTATGCAAATAATTTTTTTGAGTACATTGAAAGGTAAACCAAAAAAGCAGCCAATAATCTATTAACTGCTTCTGAAATTTTATCTATCTTGATTTTTATTTAATAAGCACAAATGCTTAAAACTTTTTGCATAACTTCAATTTTTGTAATTTGTACTACAAAAATTAATGAAAATATCAGCTATGATTGCAAATTGCAATCGACATATAAATTATTATTTATCAGCAAAATATTTTTCTCTGTAAACTGCATTTAATACTTCTTGTCTTCTTGCAACTGAAGGTTTTGTGAAATGCTGTCTTTTTCTTAATTCTTTGATTAATTTTGTTGATTGAACTTTTCTTTTATATCTCTTTAAAGCTCTGTCAATTGATTCTTCTTCTTTAACGTTTATTACCAACATTTAATACTATTTTTATTTTTAAAAATTTTGGAATGCAAAGGTAATACTTTTTTTAATAAAAAAAACAAAATCATATTTTTTTTAATAAAAATACTAGCAATTCAGGGTGAGTTGCTAAAAACTAGGACAAATAAGATATGTT
This sequence comes from Saprospiraceae bacterium, assembly GCA_026985735.1. Classification (GTDB taxonomy): domain Bacteria; phylum Bacteroidota; class Bacteroidia; order Chitinophagales; family Saprospiraceae; genus JADJGA01. The sequence continues at coordinate 585 of JALSPW010000286.1, read as the reverse complement.
AGCTTAAAGACATAATGGGGTAGAGCCAGTTTTGGCATCTTTGTTTATTCAGCCTTAGTTGTTGTGGTTTGTTATTTATGGGTTAAGTTGATAATTATTTACTAAGATTGAAGCTGATATATGAAGTGATTTTTCAAGTTTTCGTATCATTTCAGATGTTAATCTTTTCTTTTTATTTGAAATTTCAGAAACACGGCTTTTCCCTCCTATAACACCAACTAATTCTTTTTGTTTAATATTCATTTCTTCCATTCTAATTTTTATGGCTTCAATTGGGTCCGGTGCATCTATCGGATAATATTTATTTACATAATTATCGATTAGTAGAGATAATATCTCTCAAAGCTGTATCCTGAGAATATTTTGTGATTTTTGCTCATTTTGAAGTCTTTAATTTTCCTTCAAAACCGTCAAATAGTTTGTTTAACATTATTCGCTGACGACTGTTTATTTCCGTATTTTTATGTTTATCCCAAAAATCAGCTTTGTAAAGTACTTTCTTAATAGTATGTTCTGTAATTTTTAAAGCATCATATAGACAATTCAAAAACCAAACTAACTATTCGGTTATTTCACCAATACTAT
>JALSPW010000285.1 GCA_026985735.1 Saprospiraceae bacterium | reverse complement strand
AATTAGTGATGCCTTAGCATCAGTAATTTGAATAAAGTGAAAATATCGCAAAAAGATTATTTTTCAATTTTAATGACTTTATGGACAGACACTAAATAGTTTCTATTAGAAAATAAATTCCCGGTTAAACTTTCATTAAACTAACAACAAATTTGTAATTTTGTTGATAATTTCATAAATTCACGGATTAAAATTATATTTCTTTAACTCATGTGTGTGCGAAAATACTGCAAAATAGAAATTTGCTCTTTTTACGATATTTTTACTTTACCATAAGTGATTGACGTAAAGGATTTAAATTGTTGTGGTGAAATCATAATCTCATAAAAAGACTTCCGCATTTTAATAATTGCATAATTTCGTACAACCGTTAACTAAAATTATTGAAAATGAAAGTTACTTATCTGGGACATGCATCTCTTTCCGTAGAAATGAAAGGAAAAAACATTATTTTCGATCCTTTCATTTCAGGAAATGAATTAGCTCAAAATATAGATGTAAATTCGCTTAAAGCAGACTATATTTTGCTTACACATGGTCATGCAGATCATGTTGCCGATGTAGAAGTTATAGTAAAAAATACCGGAGCGAAAATCGTATCCAATTTTGAAGTTGTAAACTGGTTTGCCCCGAAAGGAGTTACAGGCCATCCTATGAATCACGGAGGAAAGTGGAAATTTGATTTTGGAACAGTTAAATTTGTTAATGCTATCCACTCTTCAAGTATGCCTGATGGCTCTTACGGAGGAAATCCCGGGGGATTTGTTGTATGGAATAATGAAAAATGTTTTTATGTTGCAGGAGATACTGCACTTACGGAAGACATGAAGATAATTCCCAAAACAACTCCCAAACTGGATTTTTGTGTTTTACCCATCGGAGATAATTTTACAATGGGATATGAAGAAGCATTAATTGCCAGCGATTACTTAAAATGTGATACTGTTATCGCATATCACTATGACACATTCGGATATATAGTGATAGATAAAGATACTGTAAAAAAAGCATTTAAAGAAGCAGGTAAAAAAATAATCTTTTTAGAAATCGGAGAAAGTATTGATATGTAGAGTATATCCATATAGTACCCGACCAGAAAAGTATTAAAATTTTGGCACTTTATAGACAGACACTATATAGTTTTTACAAAAAGATACTATGATTATAACGTGGTTATTCTTCACTACAATCACTTATCAATATGTGATTAATAGAACATATACATTTTTTAAAAATAATACTAATATATAAATGAAACACGAACATCATCGTCATGAAGTTAAAGGAAAAAATCTTTTTTATACAATTTTATTAAATGTTGGCATTAGTATAGCAGAGCTAACAGGAGGAATTATATCAGGTAGTATTTCATTGATTTCAGATGCTATTCATAATTTTTCGGATGTCTTATCTTTAATTGTATCATACATTGCAAATAGACTTTCAAAACGGGAAGCAACTGAGAAGTACACTTTTGGGTTCAAAAGAAGCGAGATTATAGCTGCTTTTTTAAATTCATCAACATTAATAGTTTTTGCATTTTATATTCTTTACGAAGCTGTTATTCGACTGATAAATCCTGTAGAAATATCAGGAAATTTAGTGATTTGGCTAGCTTTTGGCAGTATTATCGTCAATGGTCTAAGTGTACTTTTCATAAGAAAAGATGCCGAAGAAAATATGAATATGAAATCAGCTTATTTACATCTTTTCGGAGATATGATGACTTCAATTGCAGTAATGACAGGAGGTATTTTAATAAAATACTTCCATTTATATTGGATTGATCCGGTATTTTCAATATTAATCGCTATTTATTTACTTTATTTGAGTTGGAATATTTTTAAATCCTCTTTAAAAATAATAATGCAATTCACACCGGATAATATTGACATAAGAAAAATAGTAAAAGATATTTCAAAAATAAACGAAATAAAAAACATTCACCATATTCATATCTGGCAAATTGATGAACACGATATTATATTTGAAGCACATATAGATTTGAATGACAATATTCTTATTACTGATTTTGAACTAATTTTACAAACAATAAAAGAAATCCTCCATTCAAAATATGGAATTCATCATTTAACTCTTCAACCTGAGTTCTCTTTAACCGACAACAAACAAGTTATTAATAATCATAATTAGTGTCTGTTTATATAGAGTTTGAATTTTTTAAATAATACTATCACTTAGGCAGTGTATTTTTGATAAAAAAAAGTAAGTACGGAAAAGATAAATTGGTTTTTGGGATGAACTCTTTTGCCTTTTAGCATAAATAACTTCCGTACTTACAATTATATAATGCAAAGGTAATAAAAGTTTTCATATTACAAAATATTTTAATATGTTTTTTTAATATTTTTTTCCATTTTATAATGTTTTAAACCAATTTCCATAAATTGGTCACTTGTTACCATATACCCTAACGTTTCATAAAATCCTGTAGCTGTATGCCTTGCATGTAAAATAATAGTAGAATAATCATACAATAAGGCTATTCTCTCAGATTCTCTTACAAGAATGCTACCATATCCTTTATATTGGAATCCGGGTTTTACCGCCATCTGCTTTAATTGTAATGTATTTCTATCAACTTTTTTAAGATATAAACATGCTATCATTGTGTAATAACAATCAATAAAAGCAATATGGAAACAATTAATTTCTTTAATAAGCTCATTTGGATAGAATACCATATTCAAGGGTTTTCTTAACACTTCATTTCTCAAATCAACCGATTGAGCATATAGGGGTGTTCCCCAGTTATAAATTGTAATCATTATATATTTTATTTAAAATTTGCAAAAAAAACAATTTACAATTATAAATATTTACTTGGTAAAATTTAAGCGAAAAACATCATATTTAGCATCTGTCTATTAAATGCTTGATTTTTTATACAAAATTTCAAAATATCCTGTTATTTGCAGCGTTTATTCATTTTAAATCATCAATTTAATATCATTACAAAACCAATGTGTAATTATTTACCATATTAATTTAATTATGAAAAAATCAGCTACTTTAATAATCATCTTTTTAGTTACAATTCCTTTATTTTCACAAAATACAGAAAGGTATATAATTAAAACAAAACAGGAATTGAATGAATCCAGATTGAATAATATATTAGGCTTAAAAAACGGAGATAATATTGAACTATTATTCAAGGAGTTGAATCTTTATTTGCTAAAATCAAACCATATCAACAATGAATATATCAACCGGATTCGAAGTAATAATATTATAGATTTTATTGTAAAAGACTCTAAGCTTGAATATAGAAATACGCCTAATGACCCGAATTACATAAAGCAATATGCTCCTTCACAAATACGTGCTGATGAATTATGGGATTATAATACAGGAGGATTAAGCGGAAAAGGCGATACGATTGTCATAGCTGTATTGGACAAAGGCCTTGAAACCACTCATGTTGATCTTGTTGGAAACATTTGGAGAAATAATGAAGAAATACCAGGAGATTCTATAGATAATGACAATAATGGATATATAGACGATTATTTTGGAGTTGATTTAAAAAATAAAACTGATATTCATAATATTGACTATCACGGCACAGCAGTAGCAGGAATAATTGGAGCTAAAGGTAATAATGGAATAGGTATAAGCGGTATAAACTGGAATATTAAAATTCTGCCTATCACCAGTGTTAATTATATTAGTGATGTAATTGAAGGATATAATTATGTTTATAAATTAAGAAAGAAATTTAATGATAGTGATGGGATTAGTGGTGCTTTTATAGTAGCAACCAATTTATCAGCAGGTTACAATAATGTTTTTCCTAAAGATTCTCCTGAATATATGCAATGGTGCGATATATATGACTTGTTGGGCAAACAGGGAGTTCTCAACACAACTTCACCCTCCAATGATCCGGTAAATGTTGAAGAAAAAGGAGATATGCCGACATTGTGCAGTAGTGATTATCTTATTCCGGTTACAAGCACCGATAAAAATGATAATTTTGATACTTACAGGAGTTTTGGGAAAAAAAGTATTGACTTGGCCGCACCCGGAAAAGATATTTACACATTATATTCAAATAACGGATATAAAAAAAAATTTTCAGGCAATTCTGCTGCAGCTCCTCAAGTTGCCGGAGCTATTGGTTTATTATACACTATGCCTTGTCCAGGATTTTATAAAAGAGCAATTGCAAATCCTGCTGAATTCAGTTTGATTATCAAACAACATATCCTTGACTACTCCGACAAACATCCTGATTTGACAAATAAAACAGTTAGCGGAGGAAGACTTGATGTTTATAATACTTATATACATCTTGCAGAAACATTATGCCCCGATTTTACAACCGGAACTTTTGATCTAAAACCAATTTATCCCAATCCTGCAACTTCAAATATTTTCATTGAATATTCAAATGAAGATTTTGACCCTCATACTATTATTATATACAATTCTATTGGACAAAAAGTATTTACAAAAACATTCAGACCAAAACTTTTCGGTAAAAAAATTGAAACAATTGATATTAGAAAATTTTCTTCAGGAGTCTATTTCGTCAAATTGGTAGCAGGAAAAAATAATATTACCAAATCCTTTTGTAAAATATAACAATACAAGTAAATGCATTTTTTTATCTTTAAATATTATACATTAATACAGTAATGTATTGTTTGGTATTTTTAGTTTTCAATTTCTATTTTCATTTTTATTATAGAGAATTTATTTAATTTTTAACACTAAAAAACAATACTCTATCTGTATATAATCAAATATTTATCATCATTATTTATATCCACTATTAAAGTTATTTTTTAAAATATTTAAACTTTTTTACAAAACATTTTGTTAATTAGTAAACATTCACTAACTTTGCAAAATCTAAATATGAATAATATGAAATTTACCACAAGACAAATTGAGATTATCAATGCAGCAACTGAAATTATCGGACTCAAAGGAGTACAAAAATTAACTACGAAAAGTTTAGCGGCTAAAATGAATTTCTCCGAACCTGCATTATACAGGCATTTTAAAGATAAAAATGAGATATTGAGGTCTATACTATTATATTTTAAAGGGAATATGAGAGAAGGACTTAATAATGTTATATCAGAGAATAAAACGGGTCTTGAAAAAATAATAGATACTATATCGTTTCAATTTAATTTTTTCGTAAAGTATCCGGCTGTTATAATGGTTATTTTTTCCGAAACTAGCTTCCAAAATGATGAAAATCTTTCAATAACGGTTAAAGAAATTGTAGATGACAAACGGAAGATAGTAAAAGCTATATTATTGTCAGGACAAAAAGACGGCAGTATCAGATCAGATTTAAAAACCAATCAGCTTACCAATATTATTATGGGAAGTATGAGAATTACAGTATTGAATTGGAGGTTGCACGGATTTGATTTTGATTTACAAAAAGAAGGGGAAGAATTGATTAAAACTCTTAAAATCATATTAAAAAAGTAATTTTTTTAAATCTTAATAGTTAGTTAGTTTTAACTATAAAAAATACATAAATATGAAAAAGATAACGGAATTTGTAATAAAAAACAGTATATTAATTGTAATTACAACCATAATTCTAACCATTATTTCATTGTACAGCATTAAACAAAATGTTTACATAGAAACAGACTTAGATAAATACATGCCTGAGGATCATCCTGCATTTAAATACAGTGATAAAGCTGAGGAGATGTTTGACATCCGTGATGCCATAATGATTGCAATAGAAAATAAAAAAGGTATATATAATTATACGACTTTAAAAAAAATAAAATCTTTAACAAAAGAATTGCAAAAGTTAGATGAGATTGAAGACAAAGATGATATTTTATCACTTTATACTGCTGACAATATCATTGCGAATGAAGAAGGGCTGGAAATAGAAAGATTTTTTAAAAAAGTGCCGAAAACCAAAGAAAAGCTGGAGAATCTAAGAAAGAATGTCAGAAATAATGAAATGATATATAGAAGACTGGTTTCTGAGGATGAAACAGCCAGTGTGATAATGGCAAAAATAAAAGATAACAGTTTTTCCGATTCATTGTATAATGAGATAAATTCTCTTGCGTCCAAATATTCAGGGGATGGTGATAAAATATATGTTGCGGGTCAGCCAATAGTAGAAGGCATGATGGGTAGTTTAATGCCTAAAGACATGCAAAAAATGTTTCCACTTGTGTTACTTCTGATTTTGATTGTTCTATTTATAACATTAAGAAGTGTAAAAGGTACGATTATCACATTACTCGTTGTTTTAATTTCAACAGTATGGACATTTGGTTTAATGCTTTTTCTTGGATATCCGATTTACGCTATTACAACCTTAATTCCGGTTATGTTGATTGCTATCGGAGTAGCCGACGGAATTCATTTATACAATCATATAATGCTGCAGCATCATAATAATCCGGATATTTCAAAAAGGAATTTAATCCGTGATATGATAAAAGAAATGTGGGTTCCTGTAATGATGACATCCGTTACTACCGCAATAGGATTTTTATCATTACTAAGTTCAGAAGTGTATCCGATAAAGTATTTTGCCGTATTCACCGGTTTGGGGGTAATGTTTGCAATGTTATTATCATTAATTTTCATACCGGCCATGATAAATATTTTCGGATTATCAAAAATCAAAGCCAAAAAATCGGGTGAACAGGAATTTTTCAAAAAGCATGCAAAAGATTTTACGGATTTGGTAATCAATCATCGCAAAATATGGATAACCCTAACTGTTATTGTTTTATTAATATTTGGATATGGAATATCAAAAGTTTGGATTAATTCAAGTTTTCTAGCCCGGTTTCCAAGTAGCAATCCTATTGTCGAAACGGACAAATTCGTCAATGATAAATTTGCTGGCACTACCACTATAAATGTTATCCTGGAAGGGAATAAAAAAGATGAATTCAAGGATCCGGTAGTTCTATCACTAATGGACAAAATGGCTAAAGATATCGATGTGAAATACAAAGAGGTTGGGGGCTCATTAAGTGTAAATGATTTTATTAAAAGGATGAATAAAGTTTTGAATGAAGACAGACAGAAAATGTACAAAATCCCTGATAATAAAAACCTTATAGCACAATATTTTTTACTTTATGAAATGAGTGGAGGTTCTGACAGATTATGGGAAGTTGTTGATGAAAACTTCAAAACTGCCAATTTGCGTTTTCAGTTAAAAACCGATAATTCCAAAACATTAAATTCTTTGATAAAGAGTATTGAAAGTTATAAGCCGGAATTTAAAAAACTAGGTGTGGATTTGAATTTTGCCGGAGGTGGATACAAATTATTAGTATTTAGCGACCTGATACTTGAGGGACAAATAAGGAGTTTATTTTTCTCTTTTATTATTGTGATAATACTTTTATCTATAATGTTTAAAAGTATAAAAACCGGTTTGATAGGAGTTATACCTATTACCATTACGACAATAATCTCATTTGGTGTATTAGGTTTATTCAATATTCCTCTGGAAACGACTACAGCATTGATCTCCAGTATAGCCATAGGTATAGGCATTGATTATGCTGTCCATTTTATTGATAGATATAAGAAAAACGCTTTAAATACAGGTGATAAATATATTACTGTTATAAAAACAATGGAGCATTCAGGTAGAGCTATCGCATTTAATGCGGTAGTAGTAATATTGGGATTTTTAGTATTAATATTCTCGGAATTCAAGCCAAATATAGCTCTTGGGGCTATAGTATCCCTGAATATGCTTACAAGTTTCATCGGAACAGTCACTATAATGTTGATAATAATGTATTCGACTAATTTATATTTTAATAAAAATAAATAAAATTGTAATCATGAAAAAAATGAAATTAATTTTAATGGGAATTGCGTTGTTGAGTCTCTCACAAACCAGCAATATTTTTGCTCAAACAGGTAAAGAAATTGCTTTTAAAGTTTACAATCGTCCTACTGCAAAAGATGGTGAATCGGATATGAAAATGACATTGATCAATAAAAAAGGAGGAAAACGTATTAGAAACATTCATCAGTTTTATAAAGATTACGGAAAAGTGGAAAAGAAAATATTGTTTTTCAAATCTCCGGCAGATGTAAAAAACACATCATTTATGAACTGGAGTTATGATGATGCAAATAAAGATGATGATCAATGGTTGTATTTGCCGGCATTAAAAAAAGTAAAGCGTATCTCCAGCAGCAGTAAAGACAATGAATTTATGGGATCCGATTTTACTTATGCTGATATGGAAAAGCGACATCCTGATGAAGATGTCCACAAACTCCTAAAAAGTGAAAATTTAAATGGTGAAGATTGTTGGGTAGTTGAAGCTGTACCCGTAGACGATGATGATATGTATTCCAAAAAAGTAGCTTGGATATCAAAGTCCAAATTATTGCCTATGAAAATGGATTATTATGATGAAGATGGTGAATTATTAAAAATACTTACTATCAACAAAATTCAAAAAGTTGGTAAATACTGGGTTATCACAGATGAGACGATGCATAACATACAAAAAAATCATAAAACCAATATTCTCATCAGTAATATGAAAGTCGATCAGGGATTGAGTGACAGCAAATTTACTCAAAGAGCAATGAGAAAAGGACTTTAACAATCGAGTAACTACCCGGGTAGAATTATTTTGATTAAATAATAATTTTACCTCATTATTATAAAAAAATAATAAAATCATGAAAAAAAAGACATTAAAAATCTTATTTGTCTTATTATTTTTCGGACAAATAGCAATAGCGCAAGACGAAGAACCCAAGTTGGAAATAAACGGATTTGTAAGAACATATCTGGGGGTTTTGACGCAAGAGCCGCAAAATTATAGTATATTTCAAAATACTGTCAATCTTGAACTGCAAAAGCAATCGGATAAAATAGGATTTTACATAAATCCGTATTTATATCAATATCCAAAGGGAGAAATGAATTTTGGATTAAGGGAAATGTATATCGATCTTTTTTCGGATAAATATGATTTGAGATTGGGAAAACAACAAATAATATGGGGGCAAGCGGATGGAGTATTTATAACAGATATAGTAACGCCTAAAGATTTAACGGAATTTTTATTGAGGGATTTCAATGAAATAAGGATGGGAATAACTTCTGCCAAATTAAATTATTATTTCAATGATGAAAACAGCTTGCAATTGGTTTGGATTCCTGCATTTCAGCCGACAATACTTCCGGAAGAAAACTCCATCTGGAGACCTAAAATGCAATTCCCTTTACCAGTACTTGAAAAAGATTGTACAAAAAAAGAAATTCCGTTAAAATTGGAAAACAGCGAATTTTTTGCAAAATATTCCCTTAACAATGCTTTTATTGATTTAAGTATAATGGGAGGATATACTTGGGATGACGACCCGGCAATGCATATAAATAAGATTATAGATCCGGCTACTATGAAACCAAAAGGAATTAAATTAACTCCTGAACATCACCGCCTGACACTTGCAGGTGGTAGTTTCAGTACGGATATAGCCGGATTTATATTAAGAGGTGAAGGAGCATATTATTTTGATAAATATTTCAATACACAAGACCCTGGAGCAAAAGATGCGCTTGTAGAAAAAGACTATATCAACTATGTCGTTGGATTGGATAAAACTATTGGAGACTGGAGAATATCAGGACAATTTATTCAAAAAATAATATTAGACTATGATGACCCGATTATGCAGGATCAATATCAAAACTTAGCTACTTTTTTGCTCAGTAAGAGTATGTTTAGAGAAAAAGTCCGTTTTGAATGGTTTACCTATTACGGAATAGATAATCAAGATGCATTATCAAGGATAAGAGTATTTTATATGCCTTATGATGCATTAAGTTTTGAATTTGGCACCAATATTTTCATTGGCGATAAAGGAATGTTCGGTCAATACAATGATAATGATATGATATATACAAGAGTAAAATATAATTTTTAATTATTTGTTACTAAGCGGCATTGTTATAGGATATTTCAATATTTCATTATTGAAATATTGAAATATCCTTTATTTTAAACATAAATTTCGGAACAACTTGGCTTTTTCAGCTGATTCAGCGATGATATTTATACAATAATATCCACAACATAACCCTCATGATTTCTCACATTAAAAACACTACCATCATCAAAAATCAGATATTGTCCTTTTATGCCTATCAATTTTCCCTTGATTACAGGATGTTTATCCAATTTGAGGCTTTTTACTTTTTGCGGATATTGAAGTACAGGGTAATTCAATACAAATAACTCTGTATTATCATACAAAAAATACCGTTTGGTCTCATCAGGAACATAATTTGATAACATTTCTTTTTGTTCTAACAGATCAATATCCGCTAACTCGTTTTTAAGCATTCTTTGCCAACTCGTTTTATCGGAAACATGTTGTTTCAGGGCAACTTCCGTGATACCTGCCAAATACCTGTTAGGCAACTCCAACATTGCGATTGCTTTACTAGCGCCCTGATCTATCCATCTGGTGGGAACTTCAGGTTTTCTTGTTACACCTACTTTGACCTTACTACTCAATGCCAAATAAACTATGTGCGGTTGCAATTGAACTTTCTTTTCATATTCCAGGTCTCTGTCTTCTATATTTAGATGGGCTTTACTCATTTCAGGTCTTAAAATCCAATCACCAACTTTCGGCGACTCAAAAAAGCAATTGTAACAATAGCCCTGACGATATATTTTTTTAGTTCTCCCGCAACTTAAACATTGATATTTATCAAAATAAATTTCTATATTCCCACCTATTAATCTGTTCATATCAATAATCTTTCCACCTATTTCCAAATAATATTGAATAGGGGAAGTATATTTAGTTTTCATTTTGGATAGAACACCATTGACATTCATTTTATTCTCTGTTTTAAATTATAGCACTTTATGGCCGAACTACCTGTTAATTATTATTTTCTTAAAAAAAACAGTCCTGTTATTCATTGTAATTTTAATCAAATACAATCCTTGACTTAATTCATTAATATTATAACTAACAAAACGTTTCTTTGTATTAATATTTTTAGTAAAGATAACAGTTCCTGAATTATTTAGAAAACTAATTACTGAATTTGAATTATCGATATTTCCAAAATCCAAAATAATTTTTTCCATTGCAGGATTAGGATATACTATTAAACTATATCTATCAATTTCAAATAAATCTGTTAATTTATCCACACATACCGTAGTATCAACAGTGCAATCCGTTAAAGTATCCGTAACGGTCAATGCATAACATCCTTTTTCATTCAATCCGGTTGCATTCTTATCATTACTCATATAACCGTCAGGACCGTTCCATTTATAAATATAATTACCTGAGTCATTACTCGATATGAATATTCCCCCGGAGTTTGATGCTGTAATATTCAATACCGTATCTATTGTAATAATTATCGCATCGGGTTCGGAGATAAAAAATGTATCAACAACCGTACATAATAAAGAATCTGTCACAGAAACATAATAAGAGCCGGCACATAAATTATTTATTGAAACGGAATCGGCACCATTGCTCCATTTATATTCTAATGGTCCGGTACTATTGGCAACTGAAATTATTTTTAAAGCTCCATTACATTCTCCAAAACATAAGGCATTTATCTGTTCCATATTTATAAACATATCCTGACAAGTAAATGTATCAACTACAACCGTATCCACATCTATACATGCTAAAGAATCGGTTACCGTTACCACATATAGCCCCGAGGATAAACTATCAATAAAAGCAATAGTATCTCCGGTATTCCATAAATATTTATAAGGTTTAACCCCTCCTTCTACAATGACAGTGGCAGTACCATCTTTTGCATTAGAATAACTTTCATTTGTACTATAAGCATTTGCTATTAATTCTGCAGGAGAAGTTATCACAAAAGTATCTATATACATACAATTAATAGAATCTACAATGGTAACATAATATGTACCGGCGCAAAGACTATCTATATAAGACAAGCTATCTCCGGTACTCCAGTGATAGTGAAATGGCTTAATACCATTCACCATATCATGTATATTAATTGAACCGCTACATTCACTATAACAAGTCTGATTTGCGAGCTCATAAATCAAGCTTCTATTTACACATGGATCGTAAACATAAACAGTTTTGCAAACAGTATCTCCTACCCCGCATACATTTTGACCAAAAGCACAGATATCATAAACTCCAACGGTATCAAAACCAATTAATGTATCAGGATTTAAAGAGTACCCCGTTGTTCCGTTTACTATCCAGGTATATGATGTCGCATTGTAAACACTATCCAAAGTAAATGTAACATATTCTCCTAAAAAAATACTATCGTAATTTGCATTCGAACTATCGCACAAAATATTTTCAGGCCCTATAATATCGGGAGCATTGCCACCTTCCAATATTTCAATCCAATAAGTACATTGAGTTCCACTACATCCATCAATAAAAAAATAGTATTCTTGCCCAATAGTTAGCCCGGTTAAATTAACAGGGATATTTCCAGGCTCCACACAAGTACATTGAATAGTGACCGGTGTATTAAGATCACAATCGTCATAAACCCCCCATTGAATTCCAAGAGTACCAGTACCTTCTGTACAAGAGACTGCGTGTATAATCAAAGAAACATCGGTTGCACCCGCTGCGAAAGAAAACCACGAAGGATTGTTAAAAAAAAATGTATTTTCGTCACAGCCCGGAATAGGGACACTTTCCCATTGCCCTACCATTTCAACACAATATTGATTAAGGTCATTCAAACTGCACAATAATTCCGCATTTTCGCAGAAACCTATCGGTTCATTTAAATCACAGTTATCAGGTGGTTCTACATAATAACCTGCATCGATATTTACAATATTTTCACCCGGCTGAATAGAAAATACAGGGGTAATACCAACGATATTAGCATCACTATCCATATCATCAGATCCAACATTTTGTAAAGTAAATGCAAAAGATAAAAGCAATTGAAATTCTATATAATATTCATCAGGTTTTATTTCAGTCTCTTCTCCGAAAATATATATTCCGTCATCATCAGTATATGTTGTTTCTATCAATTCATCATTCGATTCACGAAAAAGTTTAACCATAATATTCGACATGGGAATCTCATCCGAATCCTGTATTCCATCCATATCTGAATCTCTCCATGTAAAACCCTCTATCGTTGAAGATTTGTACATTCCTGCATCCCAGTCAACTGTAGTATCACCGGATTCCAGTGATAAAAAATATGTAGTTCCCGTAACAGGATTCGGATCACTGTCTTTATCGTCATTGCCTATATCCCGATATGTAAAAAGATATTTAAAAGGACGATAAAATATAAGATGATATTCACCAGGACTTAAATTATAAGAAGAATCAAATAAGTAGTGTCCGGTTTCATCGGTAGTGGTACTATAAACCACATTAGTAAAATCATTAACTAATTCAACTTCAACTCCTTCAATACCAAGCTCCCCATCATCCTGAATCCCATTGACATTTATATCTTCCCAGACAAAATCACCCAGCGTACAAGGCAAATAGTATCCTGCATCAATATCTGTTTTATCCTCTCCTGCTACCAACTCAAACAAGGCTGTGGTACCCGGACCATTACTACCATCTACATCACTATCTATATCCTCTGCGCATACATTTGCTTGTGTTTCCATATATGCAGAATTAACTACAGAAGCATCAAATTTCAGATAATAGAATCCCGGTGTAACATTTTCAAATGAGAAACTTCCATCGGCAGCTGATGTAATAGTTTGTCCAATTTGATTTCCAGATTCATCAAATAAGCTAATTTCGACGCCAGCGATACCCTGGGAGAAATATTCCTGACAACCCATTCCCGAAATATCTTCCCAGACAAAATCACCTATCCTTGGTAATGCAAAATCACTATTAATCTTTTCAGAATGAAAATCATTATTATGTAAACCGGATGGAACTCCAGTAAATCCAGTTAAAAAAACAAGAACAAAAAGAATTAAAAGATTTTTCATAATATATAATTTACAAATTAAAAACCTATTTATTATATAACGAAATTAAATACCAAATATAACAAAAAAATTAGAAAAAGCTATGATTATTAACAAAATACATCATTTTTTTTCTATCTACAAATGAAATCTTATAATAAACATATAACAACCGACTCTTTTTGACATAAATAAAATATAAATTACATAAATGCATATTTAGTGTCTGTCTATAAAGTGCTTGAATTTTTAAAAACAAAGATTTTTGATAAGGTTTTTACTTTTCCGAGACGAGGTGATGCCTTAGTATCAGCGAGTTGAAGAAAATAAAAATATCGCAAAAAGATTGTTTTTAAATTTTAATGATTTTATGGACAGACACTATTAAGTGTATATCAAAAAAAACATTAAAATAGAGTACAAAGATTTTGTAAAAGGTTACAAAAACAAAAATTATTGAATCATTCATATAATATAGTTACCTAAAGTTAGTTTTCATATATGACTTTTTGATAAATTTTTTATTAGTTTTGCAACTTAAAAAATATACGTATGTTGAAATTGAATTATAAATTGTGGATTGCAGTATTGTTGATTGTTATTAGTAGTCAATCATGTCATTATTTGAAAAATCTCACGAAAAGCAATGATAGTACTGATAACACCGATATAAATTCAATTGAAAAAGATACTATAAAGATTTTGTCCTATTCGGATAGTTTGTCAATAGCAAATAAAAAACAAAATACCATTACTTATACATCAATGGAAGAAAAGGAAGAAAATAAGAATATTGTTGATACTACCGGTATAATTGAGCAATTTTTAAATGACTCATCATTTTTTTCCCGAACATATAATCGTATATCGCACTTTAAAAAAAGAAATATAGGATCAAATGATTTTATAGCACCTGACACCAGGATGATTAAAGGCTCTGCAATAGTTGACCAATTGGATAGTCTGGCACAAGTGAAATTTTATAACAAATATTACTTCAAATCAAATCCTGAAATACTAAACACCCGCAATTATGCTTCTGACGAGATACCTGTTTTTACAGACTCAGTGTATAATATGAGAATTGAAAGACTGAACCTACTGACACCAATAAACCTCACATACAATGAATACGTAAAAGGATTCATTAATACCTATGCTGTAAAAGGGAGGAAATTGACTGCATTAATGCTTGGTTTAAAAGAAATATACTTTCCTTTGTTTGAAGAAGTTTTAGACAAGTACAATATGCCTTTGGAATTAAAATACCTGGCAGTAGTTGAGAGTGCATTGAACCCTACTGCCGGTAGCAGAGCCGGAGCAAAAGGATTGTGGCAATTTATGTATAATACCGGTAAAAGATACGGTTTGAATAGTAATTCTTTAGTTGATGATCGTTATGATCCATATAAAGCTACAGAGGCTGCAGCAAAACATCTAAAAGATCTTTATGAAATTTACGGTACTTGGGATTTGGCTTTAGCAGCCTACAATTCAGGTCCGGGTAATGTCAACAGGGCTATTAGAGCTGCAGGAGGTGTTAAGGATTATTGGGCTATATGGCCGTTTTTGCCACGTGAAACAAGGGGATATGTTCCTGCATTTATAGCTGTAAATTATATTTTTAATTATGCATCCGAACATAATATCTACCCTATGGATCCCGGTATATTATATAGTGATATTGACAGTGTCTCGGTACACGATGTATTGGCATTTGATCAGATAGCTGAATTTCTGAATATTGATTTGGATGATATTAAATTCTTGAATCCCTCATACAAGTTGGGTATTATACCTGCGACAGAAGGAAAAACATATATTTTAAGGCTTCCGAGAAACAAAATAGGTGCATTTTTGGAAAATGAAAATAGTATTTACCATTTTAAATCCAGTAAAGGGATTGAAAAGGATAAATTATTGGCACAAATAAAAAAAGCCAAGGAGAGAACTATTCATATTGTTAGGAGAGGCGAAAATCTCGGATATATAGCAAAAAAATATCGTACAACCGTTGGGACAATAAAAAGACTCAACAGAATGAGATCTACAAGAATATATCCGGGACAAAAGTTGATAGTTTATGTCGGGCAAAACAACTATAAAAGGAATAGAAAAATAATTCAGCATAATACAAAAAAATATAAATACCATACTATCCGACAAGGGGATACATTATGGTATTTGGCAAACAAATACCATGCTTCCATATCCCAGATTAAAAACTGGAATGGAATCAGAAATTCTCATAAATTAAAACCCGGTGACAAATTGATTGTCGGTAAAAAAGGCTAAAATGAAAAAACTTACAGGTATTATATTGTGTGGTGGTAAAAGTTGTAGATTCGGTCAAGACAAAGGGCTTTGTACATTAGCCGGTAAACCTATGATTGATTACCCTCTTGCTGCTTTAAAAAATATCTGTGATGATATAATCATAAGTACAAATGATCCGCGATATGACACTCTGGGTTATAAAATCATAAAAGATAATATTAAAAATATAGGCCCTTTGGGAGGCATCTACTCTGCTTTGCACGAATCTAAAACAGAAGATAACATAATTGTCTCATGTGATATGCCTTTTTTAAATGAAAAATTATTAAATTACATATTGGAAAATAAAAATAATCATTTAATTGCAGCTGCTTATGAAGGACAATATGTTGAGCCTTTATGCTCATATTATAATAAAAAAGTAATACCAATAATAGAAAAATTAATATCCAATGAACAATTCAAACTTCAGGTTTTACTAAAAAAAGCTAATTATAAAAAAATAATGATTAATAAAAATTTAGAATTTTATCAGAACCATTTATTTTTAAATATTAATACCATAAATGAATATAAACGCGCTGAGAAAATATTAAAATTGTGATATGACAAAAAAAGAAAAAGCTTTTGCTATTGCAGGAATTTTAGAACAACTATATCCTGAAACACCTATTCCATTAAAACATCAGGATCCATATACACTTTTAATAGCAGTACTTTTGTCCGCACAAAGTACGGACAAAAAAGTAAACCAAATCACCCCCATCCTGTTTGCAAAGGCAAATAATCCTTTTGATATGGTAAAGCTCAGTATTGACGAAATAAGAGAAATTATAAAACCAATTGGACTTTCACCACAAAAATCAAAAGCAATATTTAATCTATCCAAAATATTAATAGAAAAACATAATGGTAAAGTTCCCGAAACATTTGATGAACTGGAAGCACTACCGGGAGTCGGTCACAAAACTGCATCCGTTATTATGTCGCAAGCATTCGGTTATCCGGCGTTTCCTGTTGACACACATATCCACCGCCTTGCATACAGGTGGGCTTTAAGTACCGGTAAAAACGTTAAAAAAACCGAAGAAGACCTAAAAAAACTTTATCCGGCTCAAATGTGGAATAAACTCCATTTACAAATTATTTATTTTGGACGAGAATACTGCCCTGCGAGAGGTCATGATCCCGTCAAATGTCCTATTTGTTCAAAATACGGTAGAAAAAGCCTGTTTTCAAAAAAGCAGTAATGATTATTTTCTTTCGTAATACATCACTATTGATGCTTTTTGAATTGTTGCAAAATTAAGATTAAATCCTACTACAGCCGGACTTGCATTTTTATCCAAGTCAAGTTTTTCTTTATTCAATGCATATACCGTTATCAAATATTGATGAATACCGTGTCTCTTTGGAGGACAAGGACCACCATACCCATACTCACCAAAATCCGTTTTACTTTGAACAGAACCTTCAGGAGCAATACCGGTATTAATATTACCTGCATCGGTTTTTAGTCCATGTATATCAGCCGGTATATTAAAGATTAACCAATGCCACCAACCACTACCTGTCGGAGCATCCTTATCATAAATAGTAACGGCAAAACTTTTTGTACCTTTTGGCGGATTCTCCCATGATAATTGGGGTGATCTATTTTCTCCACCACATCCTGAATAGACCTGTTTTAACGTAGCCTGGCCACCTACGTCATTGCTTTTCAAAGTAAATGTTTGGGTTTGACTACAACCTGTCAATGCAAATAAAAGTATTAAAATCAATGTTAAATTATTACGTTTCATAATTCATATTTTTTGTAATTCTCTAATCATGAATTCTTTTTGATAAACAGCCATCTTTTTGTTAAAGCTGATAGTTTTTATTTTGTACCCCCCTCCTATCCTATCTATCTCAATTCTTTTTGACAATACTGTCCATGGACAAAGCAGCAATACTTTTTTAATAATATCTTCATTTAGTTTAGTATTAAAATCATTATCCCGTATTTCAAATTCATTTAAATAATAACTACTTACTTTTTCCTTTATAACAAATATAGTATTAAGAACTTTTCCATAAGGAATGTATAATAATTCTTCATCACTATTTGTCATTTCTATTTCCAAAAGCATCAATTTGTTTACGGTTCCCTCAATAGCAAGTTCCGGAAAATAAATATAATCTCCCTTTTTAATCTTTCCATTCAATATAAGTAATATACCCGAGTAAATATTTACCCAAAAATCTTTTGTAAATAAATAAAATCCTGTCAAAAAGATTAAAGTAATAATAGGACTAAAGAGCAATAAATAATAAACAGAACACAAAAACCAAATAAACCAAACAATCAACATTATCTTATTCGATAAACTTTTAATAAAATAAAATTCTTTTCCTTTTTTAGTTAAAACTACATAATACTTATCAATCAGAAAAAATATAAAATATATAATGATTGCCGAAACAACAACTATCAGAATAACAAAAAAAGGAATACTTTCTAATCTACCTGTCATAATCAGATTATTTCTTTATCTTTCAACCACAATTCAATAAAAGGTTTTAATAATTTATCAATTCGATATTTATTTTTCCCAAATTGTTCTATAATTTTAGCTTTTTCAAGCATTTTTAAATTGTCAAATATAAGTTCTTTTTGCTCTGAAGGAAAATAATTTAAAAAATTATCTTTTGAAATATTCCCGAAAATCAACATCCGCTGCAATAGACTTAACCAGAATTTATTTTCAATCTTAATATCTTCAAAATTAATAGAATAGTCCATATAAAAACGCTCATTGCTATATTTTATAATTGATAACCACAGCCCCAAAGCCATTCCGGGATTTCCCTTGGACAAACTATTAATCTTCGAAATAATATCCCGCATATTTCTTTTTGGTAATTTAGTCCCCTTTTTTGAAAAAAGCATTAAATTACCCATTTCATGCCTGTTTATTATAGTTTTAATTATAGATTTTAAAGGTAAAGGATCCAAAACGGTCATTGCAGATATTTCATTTAACAAATTGCAGGATTCTTCTATAATTTTTATTGAATTAATATTCACGGAAAGCAAAAAATAATATCTACTTCCAAATTCATTTATTAATTTCGCCAATTCATTTAACAACAACATTTCACCTTCTCTGACTGAAATATAATTTTCGATATCTTCAATAATAAACACCGTCCCAAACGGATATTTATTGATCGATGTGTGAATATTGGCTTTTTTACCTGATAAGTTTGAAAGAAAATCTTTAAACGGGAATTTCGATTTCCCCACGCAATCTATTATATCCAGATACAAAGCCTTTTCAACAGATAATTCCTCAGCAAGTTTTTCAGAAAACCATGATTTTCCAATTCCGGAAGTTCCTGCTATTAAAATTGATGCTGTATCTCCATCTTTTAATTCTAATATTGCTTTTTTTGCTTTTTCCAATTCAAGTTTTCTTGATCCGTTTCTTTCTGAAATAGCAAATCTGTTACCTTTAAACAGTTGTAAATAATAGGGCGGTAACTTTTTTAAAGGTTTATATTGTAATACTTGGTTTTTAAGATGTAAATGTTCGGGGATATATTTTTCATTTTCAGCATGAAATTCTATTCTTTTAATATCTTCATTTTTATTCGAGATAAAACTATTAATTTTGCCGGTTTTTTGATGAATATTCTCTTTTACCTTCCTAAGGTACTCAAAGAATTTACCTTTATCTTCTTTTTTAATAAATTTATTATATTCCTGAATATTATCACGGATATGATTCAAGTCAAAGTTAAAATTCAACTGATGTAATATTTGGATCCAATATTCATAGAACCTACCTGAACCATAGTGATAATCTTCTTTTAAATGCTCAAAATCGTTTCTGACTTTATCAGTCATTAAAGTTATCTCTTTATTATTTCCGGTTTTAGCAGAACCTGAAACATAATTCAAAATATTTATAATCGAACTCAATCTCAATTTCACATCTTTAAGTTGTCCGTTGAATTCACTTAATTTATCTTTAAGAGGTAATATTAATTTAGAAGATACAATATATTTCAATAATTTATCAATCGGAAGAGAAACTATTTCAATATCATTTATTTGTCTTTTTATTAATTCTTCATAAGTCTTTTTTGATAAAATTTCAATATTTTCAGGAAAAGATTTCAAATTATTCTCTAAAATCGAATATAAATAACCAAGTATCTGCTCTTCATTTATTAAAAGATCATCAATATTAAAATCATTGACAGTCATATTTAAACCACTAATATCATCATGGTTATTTGAGATATTTTTAAGAATTTTTTCTATTTCATAAAATATTTTTTCAATATTTTGTGTAGTATTTTCCTTAATCTTAATTTTAATCCTTTCGGTTTCATCTACTATTTGAAGATAAAAAGAAGCGATTGAAAAAGATATTTTAATTTCGGACAAAACCGGCACAATAATTTGGTACCATAAATCAGGAAAATTATTTACACTTATTAAATCATATTTAACTCCCTTATTTTTACTATTATTAAGCCTAAAGTCAGGATTCTTTTGCTTTATCAATTTTGATGAAATCTCATTTATTATTGTTCTATTAATATATTTTAATTGTAGAATTGATTTTTTATTTAATTCTATTAGGTCATTTTTTAATTGAGAAAACATCTTCCTGATATCCTTTTCAAACACTTTTTCCGGATTTTCATTTTGCTTAGTATTTTGTTTTTCAATAAACGAAATAATTGCGGTTTTCAAATTTACTGAAAATTCCGAAATAACTTCATATTGTATTTCCAGGAAATAAAGCAATAGAGAATACAATTCTTTATAAGCTGTTCTTCTTTCATAGTTCTTTACTATTTTTCGCCATTTAATATGAAAGTTAAAATCTTTATTTTGTACTTTTTTTAATGCAAGATTTTTTTTAATTGTTTGAATTGCGAGGGTATCATCTTCACTTATTATTAATTCTTCTTCATCAGGATAAATACTTAATACTTTAGTTTGGTTATCTATTATTTTTTTCCTTTCATTCAAATATTTATCAAGACCTGATTTCATCAATTCAAATAATAATAAAGAATCTTTACCGGCCAGTTGGTCAGCAACATCTCCAAATTTAATTAATAGATCCTTAAATTTGTTTATATTACTGTTATCAATATCCAAAGAGTTGTCCTGAAATGCATTATTTATTTCAAATCTGAATTTTTCTGCTATTTCAATATATCTGTTGGTAACGGGATTTATAACTTTCGATTCAAAATAAGAATCCGGTTTAGAAAGGTCTTTCTCCAAATCTTCTAAAGCGAACAATTCATCCTTAAAAGCAGGCTTAAGCAATTTTGGAAGAAATAAATTAAGATTTGTAATTTTTTTATCCGAATCTTGCTTATGCACACCTAAATCTGCAATTTCAAATTCGGAAGATGCTTTAACCAAAAGTGTTGTACCCAGTACATTTACCAGATTATTTACATTTTTAACAAAATACTTTTCTTCTCCTTCATTGATATCGGGAATCCCCAGCATTATAAGATCCGTATTCCCAGAATGAATTTTCATCAAATCGAAAATAGACTTTTTTTCAGAGTAATTATTAATAATAAACACTTCTCCCGTTACCCTGAAAGATATTATCAGATGTTCAATTCTTTTCTTGATCAACTGCTGATCTTCTCCCGTATTATTTACAAGAATAATTCTGATTTTCGCTCTTCTCCATTCCTTTGATAAAATCAAAGCTTTAACAAGCATTAACGTCAATTCTGCATTTCTACTAATACCTCTCCACCATAGATCTATGGATTTATAATCACCAAAACCTTTCTCTTTATCATAATCCAGATATAACACATTGTAATCCAATTTTATCAACTTTCTTGTCATCCCGGCAAAACTAACCGGATTTTTTGAATTCTTTGCCCATCCCATCAACACCGTATTAGGTTCAATGCCCGAGAAACCAAAAACCGATGCTATTGTTTCAATTCCCTTGTAAATATCATTTACTTCAAGTTGTCTTCCAAACACACCATATTTCTCTAGCAATTCATCACGATAACTTTGCTTATCCTTAGAAAATAATTCACCGGGTTCTTTGTTTTCATTTAAATCAAAATTGGTAACTATTCCCGATTTACCGGAGAGAAATCTACTGAATTCCAAAAGATATTGCCGCGCATTAGATTTACCGCTAAATAGCAAAATATTGGGTTTCCAATTTCTTTTATGTTCTTCTTTTGAATTTAATGTCCTGAGTCCTTTTTTGATTATATTGGTCCAAACACTCTGCCATACATCCCCCTCACCAGCTGTAAATTCTTTTCGGGACAACCAAAAATAAATTCCTCCTATTATAAGAAAAGCCATAAACATGGCGAACATATCCAATTTAAACATTATTATAAATGTCACGATAAAACCAACAAATCCAATCCACTTATTAACTTTAAATGAAGGTCTGAAATCGGAACTTGCCCAGCTTTCTAGAAAAAAAGATAAATTGATAAAACCATAAGCTGCAAGATAAAACATCGAAACAATTCTCGCAATTAAATTTAATTCTCCGATTAAAATCCCTGAACCTGCAATAATCACCGTAAGAATCAGAGCGAGACGAGGTTCTTTGTTTTTACCTGTTCCTTTTGCAAATACTTTAGGTGTAATTTTATCTAAAGACATCGCTTGCAATATCCTTGGTCCACCAAGAATCCCTCCTAAAGCAGACGAAAGGGTTGCTCCCCAAATACCGGCAACAACCAGAGGAGAAAACCATGCTATTTTTATCAATATCGTATTATCTGATTTCAATATCTCAGGTTCAATAGTATAAGCTATAAATACCGCTAAAAACACATAAACCAGTAATCCCACAATAATGGAAGCCATTGTTCCTTTTGGAATAGCTTTTTTTGGATCCTTAAGATCACCTGACATAGCAATTCCGGCAGTAAATCCGGTAACAGCCGGAAAAAATATAGCAAAAACAGTTTCAAATGGAACTGCACCGATATCTCCAAATGAACTAATTGTTTGAGGGCTTGCACTTTTATCTCCCAAAAATATACTTACCAAAGATAGTATAATAGCAAGCAAAATAAAAAACTGTATTTTCAGTGCAATTGAAGTACTGATAAAAGCTATTATTGTTAATACCAATAAAGCAATTCCAGCCGTCATCCTATAACCGTCCAGCGTAGTATCAAATCCTAAATAGGCATTGAAACTCTCGCTAAAACCAATCAGATACAATGCAATACTAAAAGCTGTTCCCACAAACAAAGTTAATCCGATTGCTCCTCCTATGGGCATTCCCAGACTCCTGGACAAAACATAATAGACACCTCCTGCTCCAACTTTCTTGTCTGTAGCAATAGAAGATATACTTAAACCTGTAGTAAAAGATATGATATGAGCAATAAATATAATAATAAGTGCACCCCACAAACCGGCATTTCCAACAACCCAACCAAGTCGCATATACATAATCACTCCTAAAATAGTAAGAAGAGAGGGAGTAAAAACTCCTGCGAAACTACCGTATTTTTTTGAACCGGACATGATTATGCTATAATTTCAATATTTAAAACATCACACAAATATAATAAAAAAATCAAAATCATACTCAAAATTCAAAACAATTGACTCCGTAAAAAGAAAAGTTCAATGTTTAAAATTTTAAGTCTCATTAAATTGTTTAACAAAACCATGTGAAATATGAACATAATATTTAAAAATTTCATTTGGTTAGTAGAATAATTTATTTGTATCTGTTCATAAAATCATTAAAATTTAAACACTTTAAAGACACACATTAATTAATTATTTTCATAAAAACGCCAATATAAAATAAAAGCGCAACCCATGGTAAAACGAAAATAAAGGAATCAAATCTATCTAAAAATCCTCCGTGTCCCGGCATAATATCACCCGAATCCTTGACTCCTAATGATCTTTTCATTTTTGACTCGACAAGGTCGCCAAGAGTTCCCATTAGCCATACAATAATAGCTAATAAAATATAAAAATAAATATTCCCCCAATTGTAAAACAAAGAAATAATAAAAGCAGCTATAATAGTAAAAAGACCGCCTCCGATAAAACCTTCTATTGTTTTAGCAGGTGAAACAGAGGGCATCAATTTATGTTTACCGAAAATAGATCCTGTCAGATATGCAAAAGTATCATTGGTCCATATTAACAGTATCAGTATAAAAATCATTCCAATATCACCGTATTCCTTCATTACAATCTCATGAAAAAGAGCAACAGGAATTCCTATATACAGCAAACCACGCATATAAACCAATAGCCTACTATAACTATTTAAATATTTATCTGAAAAGAGATTCAATATTAAAATCAATTGGTATAATAATACTATAAAAAGAATTACAATAAAAATATTGCTATTGAAAGGTCTCCAGAATTCATTTAAAATGGTCAATTCAGGGCCAAAAAGGAAAGAAGATATCAAAAGTAAAAAAAAATTAAATTCAGATCCTGCTTGAAGTTTAATATATTCGTAAGTAGTTAGAAATGAAACTAATATCAAAAAAGCAAAAGCACTCCAATAATTAAAATTTAATAAAAAAATAACTACTGCTCCAAATATACCGGCAGTAACAGCTCTAATGTATAATTTTTTTTTATTAATCATTTAAACTTTCTTTATTCTCAAATTTATCTTCTATGTACATTTTATACATTTGATGACGTATTACAAACACGGAGATTGCAGACATCATAAGCATATAAACAGGTATTGGTTCAACACTTTGGTTATTCACTAATTCCTCAAGGTTGTCAGTTGTAAAAT
>JALSPW010000284.1 GCA_026985735.1 Saprospiraceae bacterium | reverse complement strand
TTTATCGGTATTTTTATCAACATGGATAATACCGATATCTCCGTTGAAAACCCCTAAATTATAGTCATTGGAAGTGACCATTACAACTTGTTTGTCATAAAAATTTCCTGACGGAGAAATCAAAGCTTTTGATTTCAGATAATCTTCAATTGTGGAATTATAATGTTTCATACCGAATTGTCCTTCCCTGACAGCACAAAGTATAATTATTTTTTTCAATTTTTCAAAAGCTTTTTCAATATCATTTTCTCTTGCATAATCTTCATACAATTTTATCATCTTATAAAATCTGTCGTCTTGATAATCGGCGGTAATTTCCACACATTGGGATTGATTTTTACAATTGAGAAATGGTGTTATCAGTTTATCTTCCGATGAATTCCCGGAAATAACCAAATTGCTGAATTTCCCGATACCTTCCGTAATATCAAACCGGTAACTGTGTTGCAATTCTATTATTTTTCCCGTTAATATATTAGAATAAAAAGCATTATTTTCTATATTGATATTGAAATTTTTTAAAAAATCAATATCGGTATCAAAAACGGTATTTGATTGTTTTTGTGTTTTGCACAAATCCCCGAAAATAGAACCGGCTTCAACCGATGCAAGTTGATTTTTATCTCCCAAAAGAATCAATTTGGTATCCTTCCGGATAGCCTCCATCAATTTTGCCATAAGAGCAACATCAATCATCGAAGACTCATCCACGATAACCAAATCATATTGGAGAGGATTTTCTTTGTTGTGTTTAAAATAAGGAGTATTAAAACCGTATCCCAACAACCTGTGAACTGTTTGTGCTTTTATATCTAATAATATTTCTTTTGTATCGTTTTTAATGCCCGGAAGATTACTTATAAGATTAGAGATTGATTCGTTTAGTCTTGCGGTGGCTTTTCCCGTAGGAGCTGCAATTGCCACTGAAAATTCCGGATTTAATTCAAATATGATGGCAAGTAACTTGGTGATAATAGTGGTTTTACCGGTACCCGGACCACCGGTGATAATAAAAAAATCATTAACATAAGCCAACAAAGCTGATATCAATTGCCAGTTTGTTTGTTGATTATAGGAGTGAAAAAGATTTGAAATCAAAGGTTTAGCAGATAACAATTCTTGCTTGCGGAGAGTTTTATCTTCATCTGAATTTGAGATAAGGGATTTTATAGTATTTAAAATAACCGTTTCATAATAAAAATATCGGTGCAGGTATAATTTGTTATTTAGCAAAACAAAGGGTTTTACTTCTTTATGCGGAGCCGTGGTAATCCAGGGAGACCGGGATAAGGTATCAATATTTATTTTCTCCGCCTCGTTTTTATTATAATCACCTATGTCAAGGCAAATATTTCCTTCTTCCAATTTTTGTGATACAAGATACGCAATATTTTTTATTTCGGGAACAGGAAAATAACCTGAAAAAACGCTATGAATGTTTATTTTTTCATATTGATTCATATTGTATAACTGTTTTTTTGCCAAAATAATTTCACATGCTCAGACACTTGTTTTTTTTATTAATACGATCTTTCTTCATTACCTTCCATAAAATTAATAAAGGCTTTATTTACGACTTTATTACCCCCCGGAGTAGGATAATTTCCGGTAAAATACCAATCGCCGGTATGATTTGGAATAGCTTTATGCAAATTTTCTACCGTTTGATAAATCACTTCAATTTCAGGCATTATTCCGTCCGGTGTAACTAATTTTGCTATTTTTTTTGAAATTTCATCAACGGTAAATGTATCATAAAGAAATTTAAGTTCATTTTTTATTTCAGAAGAATTTTTCTTTTCCTGAGCCTTGCATCTCGAATATGTTTGATGCAAAAGATATTCCTGTCCTGTTTCTTTTAATAATTCCACCAATGCTCTGAAAGCGATAAATTCATTCATTCTGGACATATCGATACCATAACAATCAGGATAACGGATTTGAGGCGCAGACGATAATATTACAATTTTCTTTGGATTTAACCGGGAAACAATTGTAATAATACTATCCTTCAACGTTGTTCCTCTAACTATACTGTCATCTATTAAAACCACGGTATCCACATTATCCTTTACAATACCATAGGTAACATCATAAACATGAGACACCAGTTCGTTTCGTGAATTGTCCTGAAGAATAAAGGTCCGCAATTTAGCATCTTTGACTACAAGGATATCTATTTTAACGTTTTGAGCAAGTATTTTATCCAGATTTTCAGGAGAAATATTATTTCCTAAATCTAAAATTTGTTGTTTTTTGATTTGATTGAGATTTTGCCTTATTCCTTTAATCAATCCGTTAAATGCAACATTTGCAGTATTGGGAATAAATGAAAATACTGTATTATTCAAATCATTATTAATAGCTTTTAGAACCATTTCTGCCATAGTAAAACCCAACATTTTTCTTTCATTATAAATATCCCTGTCAGTCCCTCTGGAAAAATATATTCTTTCAAAAGAGCAGGCTTTGTTTTCTCTTTGTTTTATAAACGGAACTTCACTTGTCTGACCATTGTTTTTCACTATCAATGCATATCCTCTATTTAATTCTTTAACATCTTCATATTTAATATCGAAAGTTGTTTGAATCGCAGGTCTTTCGGAAGCCGCAACGACCACTTCATCATTTTCATAATAATATGCCGGTCTAATCCCATTGGGATCTCTTATCACAAAAGCATCACCGTTACCTATTATTCCTTCCATGACATATCCTCCATCAAAACTTTTACTGGCTTTTTTCAGAATTTTAGGAATATCGAGATTTTCACTGATTAGATTTGTAAGTTCCACATTATCGTTAATACCTTCTTTTTTTAACCGGTCAAATTCAAACTGAACTTCCCTGTCGAGAAAATGCCCAATTTTTTCCAATACGGTGATAGTATCCGATTTTCTAAATGGATGTTGCCCATAAGAAACCAATTCTTCAAATAATTCATCCACATTTGTGAGATTAAAATTTCCTGCAAGTATCAATGTTCTTGTTTTCCAATTACTTCTCCTGATAACAGGATGGACATTTTTCATACTGTTACTACCGTGAGTTCCATATCTCAAATGCCCCATAAGAACTTCCCCTGCAAATGGAATATTTGATTTCAGTAGTTTGGGATTATTTATCTTTTTCTTACTCAAATTGCCATAATGGTTATAGATTGAGTTAAAAAGTTCTTTAAGGTTATCCTGTTTATTCGTTCTTTGCCGGTGAATATAGGTTTTACCGGGTTCCATATTCAATTTTAGCGATACAACACCTGCTCCGTCTTGACCTCTGTTTCTTTGCTTTTGCATCAATAATTGCAATTTCAATAAACCGTAAAGAGCAGTTCCATATTTTTTATGATAATAATCAAGAGGTTTTTTAAGCCTGATAAAAGCAATACCACATTCGTGTTTGATCAATTCACTCATTTGTCCAATGAATTCTTATGTTTATAATATAAATATACTGTTCCTAATATTCCGGCAATAATAATCCCAATAGAAATATATTGTGCTTGAGACCAATTAAACCCAAAATAATTATATCTGGGATTTACTCTGATAGTTTCGATTAAAAATCTCTCTATTCCTTGTAAAATCAAATATAAAAAAAACAGCATTCCCGCAATTTTAATTTTTTTCCTCCACAGCCAAAGAAAAATGAAAATCAATAAAGACGCAATTGTCTCATACAACGGTGTTGGAAATACTCCCGGGACCAATTGCCTGCAATAATGCGCTTGACAACCCTCGATTAAAACCCCTTGTTGGGCAACATTATGGGGATAATTGAACGACCATAACCAGTCAGGCAGAATAAACCAAGACGGCTTGGGTAAATTATTTACAATGCCCCAGTCTCCATCTCCAGAAAATTGACATCCGAGCCTCCCTACTGCATATCCTATGATAATTGCCAAAGCTGCCATATCCATCATTTGTATAGGTGGAATACCCTTTTTCTTAACATAAAAATATACCACGATAAATGCTACTATCAACCCCCCGTAAATTGTCAATCCGCTTCCCGATAATAATTGTTCCAAAGGATTTTCCCAAAAAGAATCAAGATTTTCCAATATTGAAAATAACCGCGCACCTACCAAACCGGAAAGAGCTGCAATGATAGTAATATCTCCTGTTCTTTGATAAGGGTGAATGATTTTTTCCTGATTTTGTTTCTGAGAGCTATTTTGTTTTTTTAAATCCCAAAATGTATATGCGAGATACAAGAGTCCAAAGATGATACCTCCGGTTAAATTTCCCGATTTTGAAAATAAGGAACCGGCAGGATTTTCTTTAAAAATTTCAAAATTGTAAATTATAAAAAACAATTTGAACCCTATAATGAATCCAATAGCAAAATTGATTATCAAGGGAATCAAATTACTGTTATTATTTTTCTTTTCTTTATAAATAATTGGTTTTAAAATCCCTTCTTTTTCCTTTCGAATCAATTCGAGTTTTAAAACATAGGCACTCGCCAAAAAAGCTAAAGCCAATAAAAGGCCGAAAGTTTTAAAAATAGAAATCCAATTGTCGTAAGGAGTGCCAAAAAGATCGTGAAATAAATATGATAAATCCGGATACATTCTAATGATTTGATTTAATATAAATATTTAGATTTTCATAAAAACTATCAAATTTAATAAAAAGAAAGATATTATTTCTTTATTTCAACAGTTATTAAGATGTTTCAATCCAAATAGTTAATTTATTATAAAATAAATAATAAAATACAAATGTAAGCAATTTGTTTAAATTAAGATTGAGTTATGTACATAAAAAGCCCGGATAATTTTGATAAGTAAAAAAAAGATATTTTTATTTTATAAAAATCAAGTGTTTTTGAGACAGGCATTATCCAATATAGCTACATATTTGCTGGTAATGATTATCATAATTTTGTCAGAAAATAAAAAAATCATATATTTGCACCAGACGATACAAAAATATTTTGACAGTAAAACCAAAAATATCATTGAATTACGACATACACAAAGGAGCAAGGATTGTTGTTTTGCATTTTGAGTATAACAAAATTGTCATTGATAGAATAAAAAAAATAAACGGAGCACGTTGGAGTCAAAGCAAAAAGTGTTGGTACATTAAAGATAAAGAATTTAGTTTGTCTCAAGTATTTAATACGCTGAAAGATATAGTTTATATCAATTATTCTCAAATAAAAAATTTTAAAAAAGAACCGGGAACACAAAAACAGGTAAATAGGAAAGTTGAATTTCCGCAATCATATATTGATATTCTTGATCAAAAACGATATAGCAAAAATACAAAGAAAACCTATACCAACTACTTTAAAGATTTTATAAGATTTTTTTCGGATAGGAATTTAGATAAAATTACGGTAAATGAAATTAACGATTATATATTAAAACTTATAAGAGAAAAAGACATCTCTCCAAGTCAACAAAATCAGCGTATCAATGCGATTAAATTTTATTATGATAAGGTACTGGGAAGGGAAAAATTATATATAGATATTAAACGTCCGATAAAGAAAAAGAATATACCTAATATATTATCCGCTAATGAGATAAAACTCATGATTGATGCCACAAAAAACTTGAAACATAAGAGCATAATTAGCCTTTTGTATTCGGCCGGCTTAAGAAGAAGCGAGTTAATTAATCTGAAAATATCGGATATACTTTCGGGGCAAATGTTGATAAAAGTACGGCAATCAAAAGGGAATAAAGACCGGTATGTTGGTCTTTCAAAACATCTGTTAAATCTTTTAAGAGAGTATTACAAATTTTATAAACCGAAAGTATGGGTAATAGAAGGGCAAAATGGAGGTCAATATAGTGCAGAAAGTATATTAAAAGTGGTTAAAAGTTTGGCTAAAAAAGCAGGAATTTTAAGAAATGTAACACCTCAAATGCTACGACATTCATTTGCTACCCATCATTTGGAACAAGGGACTGATTTAAGATATATACAGGAATTTTTGGGTCATAATAGCTCAAAGACAACAGAGATATATACACATGTTGCAAAAACTGATTTTATGAAATTTAAAAATCCATTGGACAACTTATATGAAAATATTAATTAAAAATTAAAAAGTACGTTATATACCACAAAACAAAGGAATAAACGTACCTTTTAAGTTTTCTAATGAAGAAATAAAAGTAATAAGGTAATTATATACAAACGTTGGCATTCATTCACGGCAACACGAAAACGGAATTAATATTATTGATAACAATTATTGAACAGAAAAAAAGGTGAAAAGAAAAAATACAAAATCAAATTTCAATAAATAAGAATTGACTTTAATCCAAATAAAAAAACAAAATCATGACAGAAGAAAATTATGCTGGAGTTGCAGACCGAGTAAAAGCAGTAGTAACAGATTCAATCGTTATAATAATATTCATGTTTATAGTAACCTATACATTTTCGGTATTTGAGCATGTTCCAGATACCGCAAGAATTATTGCATTCATTTTTATTTTCTTTCTTTATGACCCAATTTTCACAAGTGTTTTTGGCGGAACAATTGGACATATGATGTTTGGAATAAGAGTTAAAAGAGAGAAGAATCAAATGAAAAACATTCTATTTCCATTAGCGATAATCCGATTTTTAGTGAAAGTATTATTAGGGTGGATTTCCCTACTAACTGTTTCGGGAAACAAAAAAAGAAAAGCAATTCATGATTCTTTAGTCGGTTCTGTTGTTATATACAAAGGAAAGAATGAATAAAGAACGAATGCCAACAAGCAATATAATAAAGTGGGCAGATAGTGCTAAATATGAACATTCTAACATTAAATATCCATTGCGGTAAATTGAAAAGTTTGTTGTTCCAAAATGCCCACCTTATCATATTGCCACCGTTCTCTGTCATTAAAAAGACGAACAAAATTATTATATTTGTAGAAAATAAAGAGTTTATTATGGAACAAAAAGAAATTGAATTTTGGGAAAATCATTATCTTAATCAGATAGAATATGATTTA
>JALSPW010000283.1 GCA_026985735.1 Saprospiraceae bacterium | reverse complement strand
CAAATCCCAATAATTGCCAACTTTTCCAATAGTTTTGCTTGGGGTCAAATCCTCACCTTTAAAAATATCTTCAACCGTATTGTCTTTTCCACAAGACAAAATAAAAAATAATGGAATTAATAAAAACAGTGATTTTTTCATAATAAATGCGATTTACTTAGAGTAATAACGCAAAGGTATATTATTGCAAATAGCTGCGCAATGACGCATTTGTGTCATTTTGTTCATACCAACCCTTCCCTTAATGCTTTAACTACTGCCTGTGACTTGGAATGAACCTGCAATTTATCATAAATATGTCTGATATGATTGCGCACTGTTTGGATACTGATAAATAATTTTTTTGCTATTGCGGCATTGCTCATACCTTCTACAAGTAGATTTAGTATTTCCAATTCGCGATTGGTAAGTGAGAAATCATCATTTTTGGCAGGAATATATTTTTTAAACAAATTCAATACCTTTTTTGCTATACTTGCACTCATGGGACTGCCGCCGCTATGGCACTCTCTAAGAGCATTTAGAATTTTCTCCGGAGAAGTCTTTTTAAGCAAATACCCGTCTGCACCTGCTAATATAGCGTTCATTATAGTATTGTCATCATCAAAAATGGTAAGCATCAAGATTTTTATATCGGGATGTTTGTTTTTAAATACAGGTATTGCTTCAATTCCCGACATATTAGGGAGATTGATATCCAGAAGCAATATTTGTGTATCGGGTGAGATATTTGCAATAGCATCTTCCGCACTAATAAAAGCATCAAGGCATTCAAAGTCATCAAATGCATCTAACAAATTGACCAGACCCCGGCGAAAATCAGGATGGTCTTCTACTATAGATACTTTTATCATTTTTTTGATTAATATTATATTGCAAAGTAAAGAATAAATTTTATATATTACAATAGTGCATTTACGTCATATTTGTAGACTATACCGGTAAAACATCTAAAATACTTATCAGGTATTAAGATGGAATTAAAAAATCTCTATCAATAGTTTTGTTCCCGTTTCTTTATTAGAGATAATCTTAAATTTAGCTCCTATATCTTCAGCTCTTTTTTGCATATTGGTCAATCCATGTCCTTTTCCTGCAGCTTTCACAATATCAAAACCAACACCATTATCATCGATTATAATCACGGTTTTTCTACCGGTTTTTGTTGCTTTTAATAATACTTTTTCAGCATTGGCGTATTTTAAAATATTGTTAATGGCTTCCTTAATGATTAGATATATATTTTGTTTTGTTTTTTGGTGCAAAATCATATCATGACATTTACTATCAATTTCCACTTTAAAATTAATATTTTTCTCCATTAATAACGATGAAAAATTGTATTTGATTCTATCAAATAAATTCGATAATGATTCCGGCTTGGATTTTATCGCCCATATAAGATCGGTTATGGAATTTGCGGCGTCCGAAACAAGAGATTCCGCCTTGGATAAATATTTGTTTGATTTATTGTCAATACCAGCAATAATATGCCTTATTAATGC
>JALSPW010000282.1 GCA_026985735.1 Saprospiraceae bacterium | reverse complement strand
TTAAAGAATTTGTCGTGGATGTTATTGATATTTTGCTTATCCATAGAGCAAATATAAAATAAATTATCTTAAATTGTTGAAATATCCGGATTTTTACGATGTTATCCCTTTTATGAAGCCGGCTTTGAAGTCACGCTATCGCGTGCTTTCAAGTCATACATGCAATAAATTATAAAATTTTGGGGTCATCTCTAATTCACACTATAAAATCAATTGAATTTTTTATATCATTCATGTTCAAGATGTTATTAAAATTATTATTTTACGGATCAGTTGTTCTGATATTATAATGAAAATTGTATATTCCTAACAGGTATCCCTGATATTAAAAAGAGTAAACCATAGGAAATATACGAGAATAATCATTTTTTGTAGGGAAATCACTTTTTTTAATATATTGCAGCTTTTTTTTAATATTGCATCATCAGTATCTCAAAAATTATCTATATTCGTGCAAACGCTGTGTATAAAATACTTTAAGAATCAATCATTATGGATGTACAAATTTCTTTATTAATTCCTTTGCTAACTTTTGTAATAATTGCATTTGCATCCGAATCAATTTCAAAATTTTTCGCAAAAATTCATTTGCCGTTAATCAGTGGATTGATATTTACAGGTATAATTGTTGGCCCTTATGTGCTAAAAGTTATTTCTATTGATGCATTAGACCATTTAACATATTTATTGGATATATCTCTTGCTTTTATAGCAATGGCAGCAGGAAATGAATTGCATATTGTAGAATTGAAAGATAGTCTTAAAAGTATAAAATATAATACTTTTTCACAATTGATTTTAACTTTTGTTATCAGTGCTTTTGGTATATTTTTATTAGCAGATTATATCCCGTTTATGAACAATATGGAAACGGGTATTAAGATTTCTATTTCCGCGCTATTAGGCACAATTTTTATAGCCAGATCTCCATCTTCCGCTATCGCAATCATCAAGGAAATGAGAGCTAAAGGGCCTTTCGTTTCTACCGCCATTGGGGTTATTGTT
Organism: Saprospiraceae bacterium; assembly: GCA_026985735.1. Taxonomy (GTDB): domain Bacteria; phylum Bacteroidota; class Bacteroidia; order Chitinophagales; family Saprospiraceae; genus JADJGA01. The sequence goes on along the minus strand of JALSPW010000282.1, from coordinate 5,989 downwards.
TTGATAGATGTATTGGTAGTTATATTTTTTGCTATTGTTTTTTCTTTTACGGAGAGTGTCATTGATCATATTCCTTTAAACATAAGTTTAATGGGAGAGATATTATTGGAATTATTATCTTCAGTGATTTTGGCATATATTATTGCCAAATTAATGGAATTGGTATTTTCCTTAAAAATATTTCAACCGGTTAAAACAGCTATAGTGATATTATTGGGATATTCCGCTTTTATTATATCAGAATTGATTCTTAACTGGAGTTTGCAAAATTTTAATATTCACTTTTTCGTGGAGCCGTTATTAGTTGCATTGCTGGCATCATTTTATATAACTAATTTCACCAAGCACAAATTGGAGTTCAGTGACATTTTACATAAAAACGGCCTGTGGATATATGTTATTTTCTTTACATTGACAGGAGCAAATTTGTCTCTTGATTTATTTGCAAAAGTATGGGGAATTGCGTTAATATTGTTTTTAATAAGGATCGGCGGGCTTTATTTTGGAAGTATTTTGGGAGGATTGGCTGCAAAAAACTCAAAACAACATATTAAATACGGTTGGTTTCCGTATTTGACACAAGCGGGTATAGGAATAGGTTTGGCAACGGAAATATCTGAGAAATATCCTGAATGGGGTCATGATGCTTTTACTATTATTATCGCTGTTATTGTTTTAAGTCAGATAATAGGACCGCCATTATTCAAATACTCAATTTTGAAAGTGGGAGAAGCACATCTTAAAGCTCCTGACCATAAATTTGACGGGATAAAGGATCTTTTGATTTTTGGTTATGAAAATATCTCCCATGCAATTGCACTGGAATTGGAGAGATCCGGTTGGAATATAAAAATTGCTACATTTTTACCTCCTGAAAAAATAGAGCATCTTAGAAATTTGGAAATAATTTCTATCAATAAGATAGATTTGCAGACTTTGAAAAAATTGGACTCTGATAAAATTGAAGCGGCATTGTTGCTTTTGGATGATAAGAAAAATTATCAAATCGCCGAGTTGCTTTATGAGCATTTCGGTACCAGAGAAGTGATAGTCCGTATTACCGATAAAGAAAATTATCAAAAGTTTAAAGATTTGAACTGTTATGTAATAGATCCATCCAAAGCTATGATAAATTTGATGATGCAATATGTCAAATCACCTACATCGGCGACATTGTTATTAGGCGAACTCAAAGGTCAAAGCTCAATAGATATTGAGGTTAGGGACTTGACTGTCGTAGGGAAATATTTACGAGATTTACATTTACCTCAGGATGTGATTGTTTTATCTATTGAAAGACACAATCAAATAATAATCACCCATGGATATACAAAACTGGAATTGGGTGATATTATGACAGTTGTAGGTTCGGAGAAAAGCCTTGAAGAGGTGGAATTAAGGTTTGGTATTATGTAAACAACTTGGTTTAAATCAATATCGTATCTTAAAATCATCAAAATAGCTGACAGCATCCGCTTTGGTCCATAATCCTACTTTTCCGGCATTTGTAAATGTATTGTCCTTCACTTTAAATAGCTCTTTACCATTTAGATATACGGTAAAAATATCATCTTCAACTTTTACTTTCAATGTATTCCAGCCGTTGCTCAACTTGCTGACATCAACTCCATACGTATTTCCTTTGCCCAGAACCGGTAAATCCGACCTTCTACCGTTTTTTACTTTGTATAGTACCACATTGTCCTCAAGAGGATTTTCCCTTACTACATAATAATTGTTTTTATCGAGAAATCTCCATATAAGACCTCCTCCTCTATCCATGCTCCCGGCTATTCCCTTAATTTTAACTTCCATTTCAACATTAACGGTAAGTAAATTATCAAATACCATATCATTGAAATGATAACCGGGTTTATCCTGTGATAACTGTGCCAAAACCTTGTCTCCATCATCTTCAATAACTTTCCAACTTGTTATTTTTCCCTTTCCGGTGAAATATTGTGACCAGCCCTCAGGAAATGTTTCCTTTTTATAATTTTCAAAATCAAAAACAGTATCTTTTTTAATTTTGGAAATGTAATTATCTTTAATGTTGGAAGGAGTGTATTTGATAAATACAGATATTCCGAGTAATAAAATAATAATAGTTTTCATAATTAAAAATTTTTTTTGTGTGACTAATCAGGAACAATCATTTTGGTTGAAAAGTTCTCTTTTTGTATTTTCCCATTAACCAACAATGCAATATCATCTGCATTTTTTATTGCCTCTTTATAATCATGTGTAACATAAACTATGGTAAGATTATATTTGTTTTTCAATAACGTAAGATAGTGCAATATTTTTGTTTTTGTTTTTGTATCGAGATTCGCCAAAGGTTCGTCCATCAATAAGATTTCCGGTTCAAGCACCAAAGCCCTGGCAATTGCAACCATTTGTTGCTGCCCTCCGGATAACTGATGAGGAAATTTTTTAGCAAAATTTCTTATTCCAAAGAAATCGAGCATATCAAAAACGGTCTTTTTAATATCCGGTTTTTTTCTATTTTCCAATCCGAAAGAAATATTTTTGAAAACCGTAAAATGCGGCCATAGCGCCAAATCCTGAAATATATATCCGGTTTTTCTTTTTTCTGGTGGTACTATTATAGAGTTGTCGTCCGAAACAACTTTATCATCAATAAAAATTTTTCCTCCATTAGGTATTTCGAGACCGGCAATTAAACGCAAAATAGTCGTTTTACCACTACCAGAATCACCCAATAAGTATGTTGTTTTATTTTTTTTAATATCCAGAGAAAGTTCTTCTAAAACATTTTCTTCAGAATATGAATAACTTATGTTTTCCAATTTAATAATTGACATTATAAGAAGTAAAAATTTTTTTAAAGATAAAAAATAATAATGAAATTATCAGCATTGTAAATATAAATACTATCAAAACCATTGAATCGGTTAATGATTGGGGTGCATTTGCCATTATGGTAAATACTTTAATAGGCATGATTTCGGTACCTGGAGGATAAACCATAATAGTAGTGCCCAAATCACTTAGGCAAAAAAGAAAATTGATAATAAAAGCTGCAAATATTGAGGGCAAAATAAGTGGAATTATAATGAAAAATATTCGTTTTGTAAAACCAATCCCTTGTATTATAGCTACTTCATTCAATGATTTTGGTAATTGTTTAATAGCATTCTCCAATAATTTGGCAGGAATAAAACCATATTTTGCTACGTAACCGATAATAATTATCCAAAATCCGGAATAAATTCCGTTTAAATATGGGGTATTATAAAATTTTATCAAGGAAATTCCTATGATAATTGATGGTATTGCAAATGTAAATAATAAAAGATTATCCAATAATATCTTTCGGTAAATAATAGAGAAATATGCTGAAACAAAACCTATAATCAATGTAAAAACAGAACCTGTTAAGGCCAAAAAAAGAGAATTGCCAAATGTGGGCACCAATAATTCCATTGCTTTGACAAAAGAATCCGTGCCTTTTTCAAAAGATTGATAAATGAGCATTAAAAATGGAAATATTATCATTATGAAAGTTGATGACACAAGTAATGAAAATCCCGTATTTTTATAATGGCCTAAGGCATAAATTTTTGTGGTTTTCCCTCTGGTACCAACAGATAAAAATGGAGAATCTGCAATATATTTTCTCTCTGATACCAAGAATAATACACAAACCACAATCAATAATGAAGAATGTAGCATTGCCAGATTGTAATTGTAGAAAGCGGAAAATTGTGTAAAAATCTCTGTGGTAAATACTTTGACCCCAAAATACGCCGGTACTGAAAATTCCGAAATACTAAAGATAAATATCAATACCAATGATGAAAGAATAGCAGGTTTTATTAATGGTAATAAAATCCCCGTGAACATCTTTCGCAAACCTGTTATCATTAATGCTGATTCTTCTATGTGTTTGGAAACATTAACCAATGCAGAGCCGATTATAAGTATTGATAAAGGGATATAAATAGTGCTGTGAACAAAAATAATAGCTAAAACAGAGTTTGTGTTTTCTATTTTGTCAAAGAATAATAAAAAAATATCTTTCCATGCAACTGCCAAAATATAAGGTGAAATAAACAATGGAATCAATAATATGATTTTGAAATATTTTCTATAAGTGACAGAGGTTTTGTAAATCAAAAAACCTAAAACGATTCCAAAAAAAGTTGAAATAATTGCAACCATTGCGGATAAAAAAGAGCTTTTTAATAATAGAAACTCAATGTCGCTTCCAATATCATTTATATTTTCAAAAAAATGACTGTCTAATACTGCAATACGGATGGAATTTAGTACCGGTAGAATTATAAAAATCAAAAACAATACAAGTGTAATTGAATAAATTGGATATTTTATTAATTTTCTACCCATTTTTTAAGATAGTTTTGTATTTCTTTAAGTTTTTTTGCTGTTGAGATATAATCTATTTTCATAGCTTTTATTTTATCCGGTGAAGGAATGTTTTTAGCTGTCTTTACTCCTTTATGCAATGGCATCTGCGCACATGAAAAAGATAATTCGGATTCTGTTTCTTTACTTAATAAAAAATCAATTAATTTTTTTGCATTTTCGGAAATATATTTCTTTTTTATTAAACTAACGGTATTTGGCATTATAAGACTGCCTATGCCATTTTGATCCAAAAATACAATCCCTATATTATTCCCTTCATTTAATGCCTCAAATGCATCGTCAGTATCAGTTAAGCCACATGCGGCTTCACCATTTATAACTCTTTTTTTTACATCTCCGTTGCTCGTCGCTATTATTATATTATTGTTTTTCAATTTTTGTAAAAAATCTTTTGCTTTATTATCACCGATAATGGTAAATAATGCAGCTATGTGAAAAGTTGTAGTACCGAATAGTGGATTCGCAATTGCCACTTTACCGTTATACTTGTCTTTTGCCAAATCGAATATTGATTTGGGAACTTCTGTATCCTTGAGTAAATCTTTGTTATAAATCAATACTCGGGCTCTGGCTGAAAAACCAGTCCATAAATGATTTTTATCCTTAAATTGTTTATTTATCCCTTTTGCCGATTTTGAAATATATGGTTGAAGCATTCTTTCGTTTTCCAAAATTACTGTCCTTACAGGGTCACCACTCCAAAACACATCGCATTGGGGATTGTTTTTTTCTGCTAACAAACGATTTAGAATACCAGTGGATTTTGTTTCTTCAGTATCATACAAAGCTTTTACTTTCACTTTTGATTGAGCCTCAAATTTTTTTAAAACCTGCTCGGAAAATACTTGATCTACAGTGGTGTAAACTACTACTAAATCGGATTCTTTTCTACAACTCGTGAAAATAAATATAGAGAAAAATAACAAACCTAGTATAATATCTTCTACGGAAATGATTTTCATTGTGTATATTTTTTATAAAAGTAATAATTTTATATTTATCCTAAAAAAAATATAGTTAAAAACCGCAGTTATTAGCTACTGATTCTATATGAAAAAGTTTCAAAGTTTGAAAAGATAAAAGACAAAAGTAAAAAGATAAAAGGGATTAATGGTGAATTATGAATGATGAATTACGAATTAAAAATTACGAATTACGGATTGGATAGAAGAGATTGATTTTAATTAATTTTTGGTAATGGGGCGGGATGGAGCTAGTCCGGTTTCGGAGCGTGTGGAGAAACAGGAGGCTGGGAGGTAGCTTGGCTAGAAAAGTGCAAAGTTCAAAGTTCAAAGTATAAAGTTCAAAGTTCAAAGTTCAAAGTTTGAAAAGATAAAAGACAAAAGTAAAAAGATAAAAGGGATTAATGATGAATTATGAATGGTGAATTACGAATTAAAAATTACGAATTACGGATTGGATAAAAGAGATTGATTTATTGGATTTGGGGGATGTGCGGGGCGGAGCTACTCCGGTTTCGGAGCGTGCGGAGAAACAGGAGGCTGGGAGGTAGCTTGGCTAGAAAAGTTCAAAGTTTGAAAAGATAAAAGACAAAAGTAAAAAGATAAAAGGGATT
>JALSPW010000281.1 GCA_026985735.1 Saprospiraceae bacterium | reverse complement strand
GAGATTCAAGAACTCCTTTATATTTATTGATTTTTTCAACATTGTTAAATATTTCCCTGGATTTAATATTTGTTGCAGTTTTTCATTTGGGAATTTTCTCAGTCGCTTTAGCAACAGTCATTAGTCAATTATTTGCATATCTAGCGGCGATTATTATTCTCCGGAAAAACGACTTGCTGAAGTTTCATTTAAAAGGAATCGTCTTTGATAAAGAAATTTTTAAAAAAGCCATTAATATCGGATTACCATCCGGCATACAACATATAATGTTCTCATTGGGAATGATGGCATTATTCAGTATTGTCAATAGATTCGGGGTCAAAGTAATAGCCGCTTATTCGGCAGCATTGAGACTTGATTCTCTTGCTATAATGCCGGCAATAAATCTTGCCAGTGCTCTTTCTACTTTCGTAGGTCAAAATCTTGGAGCTGGTAAAATAGAAAGAGTAAAAAAAGGACTACAGACTACAATCGCAATGTCTTTTACAATTTCTTTAACAATCACTGTAATCTTTTACTTCTTTGGAGAAAATCTGATGCATCTTTTTACCAGTGACCCTGAAGTAGTGCGGTATGGAAAAGAATATCTTGTCATAGTAAGCTCTTTTTATGTCTTATTTTCCGCATTGTTTTCTTTTAATGCAGTCATGAGAGGAGCGGGAGATGTCATGATACCAATGTTTATTACTTTAATAGGCCTGTGGATAGTAAGAATCCCATTTGCTTACTTCTTTTCGGATTTTCTGGGTGAAAAAGCCGTCTGGTGGTCAGGTCCCGTAGGATGGAGCATAGGACTTATTTTATCTTTTTCATATTACAAGACAAACAGATGGAAAAAGAAATTTAAAGTTTAACAATTTAAACAATGATTATAAAAATTATATGTTAAAATATTAAAATTTATACAATTTCTTTTATTACCTTTACGTTTAATTATTGAATTTTAATTTCTCACTTATATTAAATTGAAATAATGGCAAGAGCAATCTTTGAATACACCAAGACAATATTAGAAAAAGTCAGTTTTGACAAAAATATATTTAAAAGAGAACTTGCAAAAGCCAACAAATTACTTCTTCCTCATGAAAGATATGAATTAAAATTATGGTTTAAGTCATTTTGTAAAAAAAATCCTGATTTAGCTGATTTGGAATTCATTCTGGCATAAAAATCCTTTAGCAAAGTTTATTTTTATAAATAATTTATATTTTTTAAATTATTTATTTTATACAATTAATCAGATAGAAATATTTTTATCTTAAAATAACCCTATATGAGTAGTTACTGTTTTGTCTAATTTATGACAAGAGGTGTGTTTTTATGATTTTATTTTTTGGAATAATATATTTTTAGCTATCTTCCGTTTTATTCTTTTTGATGTACTATGCTTATTATATTAAAACAGAAGTATGTTTTAGCATATATTTTGAATATTCATTTTTTGTAAAACTATGTATAATTATGAAAAATAAAAACTACCCTTTAGAATTAAGACCTAAATGTAAGATTGTCGATATTGATATTGACTCTGACACAATTATCTCAAAAATTCAACAAAATCTGGAAACGGGCAAAGATATTGTTGTTGGCAATATCGATTATGAGCAACAACATATAGAACTTAGAGTACCAAAAAGCCAAAGGCATTATTGGTCACCTGCATTACATGTATGGCTGGAATCCAATAATGACACAACATCTGTTTCCTGTGTATTAGGTCCCAACAATAAAATTTGGAATACATTTATAGTTTTTTATTCGATAGCTATTCTTTTTACCATTGCAGGATTAATACTAGGTATATATCAAAAAATCAATCATCAGGAACCATATTATTTTTGGATTGTTCCATTAGGCTTGGTATTGATATTAGGTATTAATTTTGCAGCGAGAATAGGACAATATTGGGGTAAGACACAGAGTCAACAGCTAAAAGGCTTTCTATCGATGATTATTAATAAAAAGGTATAGGAAAAGTACCTGTTTTAACAAAATTAAAATATATTAGAATTCAATATTTTTTAATGTTTATTTAAATGATTTTTATTATACACCTTTATTAATTGCATTTTAATTTTTTTTCCGTAATTTTACAATTTTTATAATCAAAATCATTTAATAATGTCATATAATTATACAGTTAAAGATAGATTTCTAAGATATGTTCAGATTGATACTCAATCCGATCCTGAATCACAAAGCACCCCATCCACTGAAAAGCAAAAAAATCTCGCAAAATTATTGTATCAAGAACTTCTTGATATGGGAATTAAAAATGTTGAACTTGATCAATACGGATATATTTACGCTTCAATTCCTGCTAATACTGAAAAAACAAATATCCCGAAAATATTTTTTGCAGCTCACATGGATACCGCACCGGATGCGAGTGGTACTGATGTCAAACCGATTGTTCATGAAAATTATCAAGGTAAGGATATTATCTTGCCGGATGACGAAAGTGTGATAATCTCTCCTGATGAATTTCCTCCTCTAAAAGAGAAAACAGGGCATGATATTATTACCGCAAGCGGAAAGACACTATTAGGGGCTGATGATAAAGCAGGAGTGGCTGCTATCATGGATGCCATGAATTATCTAATCTCTCATCCGGAGATAAAACATGGTAAAATTACGGTTTTATTTACTCCTGATGAAGAAGTGGGAAGAGGAGTGGAAAAAATAAACTTGGAAAAACTGGACTCGGACTTCGGTTATACTCTTGACAGTGGTGACCTCGGTCATTTTGAATATGAAAATTTTTCCGCTGATTCGGTTTCAATAAAAATAAAAGGCGTAAGCGCTCATCCCGGATATGCAAAAGGTAAAATGGAAAATGCCCTTAAAATAGCCTCGGAAATAGTATCAAGATTACCAAAATATCATTTAACTCCGGAAGTTACGGAAGGGACTCAAGGATTTATTCATCCCGTAAAAATCGATGGAGCTCTTGAAGAAGCCACCATATTATTTATTATCAGGGATTTTGATTCTTCAAAATTGAAGGAATATGAGGAAATGTTAAAATCAATTACGGATGATGTATTGATAGATTATCCCAATTCAGATGTAGAATTCACCGTTTCAAAACAATACAGAAATATGAAAGATCATCTTGAAAAACATCCCGAGATTATAGATTTCGCAATTGAAGGGATTAAATTATCCGGAATAAAACCGGTAGTTGGTAGAATAAGAGGCGGTACTGACGGAGCAATGCTATCTGAGATGGGAATGCCTACACCTAACATGTTTGCAGGACAATACGGTATTCATTCAAAAAAAGAATGGACTTCTGTTCAGGATATGCAAAAAGCTGTTGATGTAGTAATAAATATTATAAAAACAGCTGCAAACAAGAGCTAACTTAATATTTAGTGTTTATGACGTTTTTTTGTCGCAAATAAATTTTCGACACCTTTTTAAAATAATGTCTCCTTCCCTCTGTTATTTTCTGTAAGGAAGTGTATGAAAATTACCGGGGGAAGTATTGTACTATAAACATTGAATGAGGGAATAACATACGATTTTATTCCTTAGGGACAATCATATTTACTATTTGACAATTTTGTCCCCCCCATATTCCTATTCCATTGTCAATATTATCAGAAGGCCTGACATACGAAGAAAACAGTCCTTGATTTTTGCTGAATTGAAATGATTTCCAAAACGTAAATTCATCCTCACTAATTGAACAAAATTTAAATTGAATCGTATCTCCACGTTTATATAAATTTCCGGTTTCAAAATCAAAATCTTTCGATCCGGGTTGCACAGGCTTAGGAAATGGAAATTTAATACTCTGCCCGTTTATTATTTTATCGTCCCTTAATGAATTGTAACTATAATTCTTCTTAAAATTTTCTTTAATAAAATACCTATAAAAATTCATCCCATCAGGTGGATCATTTAAAATCCCCCATAACAATGCAAAACTGTCGTTTTTTTGACCGGGAGGACTTTCAAAATGCAGAGAATCAACTTCTACCCTATCCGGTATTTCGGTATTTGCACTAATAATGTTTCCATCATGTTCAATAAAAAGTTTATATTCTTTCCCGGGTGTTTTTATAATCTCATTGTTTACATCCATATAAAAACAAAATTCGGGATCATATATTTTACCCGCCAATTCCGATATCATTTTAAAAACTAAAGGAAATGAAAGATCTTTAATACATACATACTTCAATTTCACCTTCTTATTTCCGTCATCAATATAAACATCTGCATTTTTGATATAAACTGATTTAAAAGTTTCTATATTCAAATCCGAAAAATAAGAAATACTTTTACTTAAGATTACGTAGGCCGGAATATCCGCATTAGACAATTCTATATGCCCTTCTACTACATATTCATTTTTAGCTTGAATATCATCAGGTACAAACTCTTCTTCACAAGCGATGTAAAAAACGCTTATCATCATTAAACCTAATACAAATAATATATTATATTTCATAATTATATATTTTTCACTTACTATTCCAACTAAAATTATATGTTATAGATGGAATAATTGGGAAAATAGTAATTTTTGATGCTGTAACTTTTGCACTGCTTTCTTCTATATCAATATCTGTATTATAATCGATAAATGCAGGATTTTTACGATTATACACATTATACACTCCAAAACTCCAATGAGATTTCCATTTTTTATTTTTTGCTACCGGATAGTAATTAATACTTATATCCAATCTGTGATATGGACTAAGTGCTGCACTGTTTCTACTTCCATATTCCAAATTAATACTTCCATCCAGAACATATATATCACTTACGGGAGTATATCGTCTTCCACTTCCATACACAAAAACCGTATTGAAACTCCATTTCTTATTAAGGTCATAATTTAAAACTATTGATAGATCATGTAGTTTGTCATACGTAGTTCTAAACCATTCATTATTATTGATATCATCAAATTTTCTTTCTGTTCTCGACAATGTATAAGAAACCCACCCGGTAAATTTTCCCGATGATTTCTTAATAAATAATTCAGTCCCATAAGCTCTACCTTTACCAAAAACAAACTTTGTCTCAAGATCGTTTTCTATCCCTCCAACATAATCTTCCCTGAATTCTATTTGATTTTTAAGATCTTTGTAATATACTTCTACAGATGATTGATAGGAATCACTAAAAAAATTCTTGAATAATCCCAAACTGTATTGAACACCCTTCTCTGGTTTGACATATTCGGTACTCGGTACCCAAATATCATTAGGAAAGCTACCTGATGAATTTGATACTAAATGTAAATATTGGCTGGTATAAGTCAATGAACCTTTAAGCGAAGTATTTTCATCTAAAAAAGCTCTTATATTTATTCTTGGATCTATATTATAATATGTTGTAACAAGCTGCCCGGAAGTATATTCTTTTCCAGTTAATTTTGAGGTATAATTTCCCATTTGGGACAAAGCAGATAATCTTAAACCGTAATTCATCATCAAAGTTTCATTTATTTTCCATTCATCGAGAGCATAAACACTATACTCATGAGCACAAGACGGTTCAGCATTATTTTCTATAGCAAAACCATCTCCTTCAGCACTTAAAATCTGAGGGGTTAATCTATGATAAATATAGTTTAAACCTGTTTTAAATCTATGTTCAGAATTATAATAATAATCCAAATCTTCTTTCAAATTAATATCCCTGACCCCACTAAATGTTCTTACTTTGAATTTTTCCTGATCAGCGCCAAAGCTAAAATTATAATCATTGTATATCAAGGAAGTATTAAGAAAAAGCTTATTAGTAAATAAATGATTCCACCTTAATGTAGCGGTAGAATTTCCATAAGGAATATCAATTTCAAAATTTCTTGTTGCAAAATTAAATTTAAATACATCCCTTCCGAAATACCCGCTTAAATATAATCGGTCATTATCTGAAATCTTATAGTTTATCTTTGTGTTCAGGTCATAAAAATAATAATTGGTGCCTTCAAATTTTTTACCTTTCAAAAAAGGTTGAACCAAATCCAAAACATACGTTCGTCTTGCTGAAATAATAAATGAACTTTTATCCTTTATAACGGGTCCCTGTAAAGTCAACCTTGAAGAAATAACTCCAACTCCACCATCAATACTGAAATACTTATCATTTCCTTCTTTCATTTTAACATCTACAACAGAAGATAATCTCTGTCCGTAATTAGCGGGCATTCCACCTTTGATTAAGGTAGTACTTTTGATTGCATCTGCATTGAAAACAGAAAAAAAACCAAGCATATGCCCTGAATTATAAACCACTGCTTCATCAAGTAAAACAAGATTTTGATCTGCACCTCCACCTCTTACATAAAAACCTGCTCCTCCATCACTTACCGAAGTAACTCCCGGCAAAAGCTGAATGGTTTTTAATAAATCAACTTCTCCCATTAATGCCGGAACTTTTTTTAAATTTTTCATATAAACTTTTATTGTTCCAACTTGCGTTCCGGAAACATTGCTTTTAGCCTCTTCTTTTCTGGCATCAATAACAACGTTTTTTAAAACTATACCTTCCTTTAATTCAACGTTAATAACGGTATCTTTTATCAAATTTAAATCAACATCCATACTTTGGTAACCAAGGTATGAATATCGTAAAATATAATGATTTTCAGGAAGAGTAATTGAATAAAACCCATAACTGTTTGTTGAAGTACCATAATTCAATTGCTCCGGAACATAAACATTTGCTCCGATAAGAGTCTCTCCTTTGTCACTGTCCGTAACATATCCGCTAATCGTAAATACTTTTTGAGCATTTATTTTACCTATACAAATTCCTAAAATTAATAAAAAAGTAATAATTTCTTTCACAAGTGAATAATTTTAACTTCATCAAGCAACGAAAATTCAAAAAATAGTATCTTAATTATGATGCAACTATTCAGAAAGAATCAATTTAGAAAAAAAGCTCAGCTTTTAAACTAAAGTAACTCGATCTAAATAATTACATAATGATATTACAAATGTATAAACAAAAAAATCAATTTTATATTTTATCGATTTCGATTTTATGACTAATAAAAAAACTATTTGGATTAATTTCATAAATAAATTTTTCTATTCTAAATAA
>JALSPW010000280.1 GCA_026985735.1 Saprospiraceae bacterium | reverse complement strand
TCTAAGTTTGAGATATTTATTTTTTTATTTTTTTTCAAATTGATGTGTTTAAGTATATTTCCGTTAATGTCTATAATAGATAAAGTAAAAAGATTATTTCCGGTATATTTAAAATCTATATTGATGAAATCTATTGCGGGATTTGGATATATAATTGCCTCGATTTTTGATTCGGGATTAAATGTACTGTTTACATATAAATATGGTTGTTGAAATCCTTGTGTAAGCATCATATCATCTGTAGTGAATGTCTTAATGCTTAATTCACCAAGTGTCCAACTTAAATTTGCATTTTGACCTGAATGTAAACCTCCGGATGAGGATAATATTTCAGGCATTATTTTTTGTCCTGTTAATGAATATGACAAAAAAATCAGTATAAAAGAAATTAATTTGATCTGCATTATTATTATTTTTTATTATTAAAAAATGAGTTATTGGAATTTAGCCATTTTTATTGAATACGAACTTTTTGTATTCAAAATCATTCAGGCTGAATAATTGTTATGGTTTTTTATTGTTTTTTTGTAACTTTTTTAAGATACTTTCCAGAACTGTCTTTTGTTTTGCAAGTTTCTTTTTCAGTTTTTCTATCTCTTCCTGAGTTTTTTCATTTTTAATATTTATTTGTTTTTTCTTTCTCATTTTATATAAATATCTAATACAAATGTATCTGCAATTATTACATTAAGCAAAAAAACAAGGTTTCATGAAGTTGTTACGGGTGTTTCAAAAAGTTGCAGGCCGAAAATATAGTGAGAAATTCCTCAATTCAAAAAGGGAGTGATTAACTTTTTTAGTAATTGTTAAAGCAGGATTATTTTATATGGGTTTCTTTACAATTTTATTAAAAAGCCAACGAGTTTTTTATCGTTATCCAATCCAAGTTTTTTACGAAGTCTAAATCTTGTGGATTTTATACTGCTTTCGGATTTGAATGTAATATCTGCTATTTCTTTTGTGTTTAGATTCATTTTCAATAATGAAGCCATTTTTATTTCGGCCGGAGTTAATTGAGGGTTTATTTTTAATAATTTTTCATAAAATTCAGAATATACACCTTTAAAAGCTTTATCAAAATCCTGCCACAGTGTATCTCCGCTATGGTTTTCAATTTCGCGAATAATAGATGAAATATCTTTTTGTGTTACTTTGTTTGAGTATATTTTTTTATTTAATGAGCTTAATTTTTGAAGGATATTATCTAGCATTTGGTTTGTTTTAAGCATAACTAAAACTTTAGCTGTCAATTCTCTGCTTTTTGATTCCAATTCATGTTTTAATAGTTTTGTTTCATGTTCTTTTATCTCCAGGTCTTGTTTATGGATAATTTTTTCCTTTTTAAGAAGTTTGCTTTTTATTTGAAGTTTTTGAGCTTTAGATCTATAAAAAAAGAATAATAAAACCGTAATGAAAAGTAAAATAACTACAGACAATATTAGAATGATACTATTCTTTCTTTGAATTTCATTCTTTTTTTTGAGAAGTTTGATTTCATTATCTTTGTTTTCGGATTGATATTTCATTTCCAAGTCATTAAAAATCCTCTTGTTATTAACAAAAATAAGGCTATCTTTTATTGAAACATATTTTTTAAAATATTTGTAGGCTTTTTTATAATTTTTGTTATTTGAATAAAAATCAGCATATTGTTTAAAAGAATTTTTAAGTAGCTCTTGATTCTGAATATTTTTTGAAATATATATTGCTTTTTCAATTGCTTTTTTGTTTTTTTTATTAAAATTTAGTGTGTTATATGTCTTGCTCAATTCTAATAAACAAAGTACTTGTCCGGTCTTTTCATTCAATCCGGTAAAAATCTTTAAAGCTTTTATTAATTCATTCTCTGCTTTTAATAAATCTTTTTTTAAAATATGGATTTTAGCAAGTCCAAGCAAAGAACTTCCGATTCTTCTCTTATCGTTTAATTTCTGTCTAAGGTCCAGCCCCTTTTGAAAATATTCTTCTGCTTTATCAAGGCTATCCATGTTTTGATAAATTTCTCCAAGGTTTGTCAGAGTATTGGAAATTTCTTTTTTGTTTCCTAATTTCTTTTTTAAAATAAGAGCTTTTTTAGCATACTCTAAAGCGATTTTGAAATTTTTCATTTTTAAATTCACAGAAGCTAATGAATTTAATATTCTTGATTTTCCTTTGAAGTTATGATTTTGTTCTTCATATTGCATAGCTTTTTGAAAAGCTTTGATGGCTTTTATGTCGTTTCCATAAAGTGTTTCAATACTTCCTAATCCAAAGAAATACTTTGCTAAACCTCTTGATGAACCTATCTTATCATAAATAGATTTTGCTTTATTAAGGTATTTGATAGCAATATTATAGTTATCTTTGTAGTAATAAACCCTGCTTCTGACATAATATATATCTCCTATTGCTTCATCGTAATTTGCTTTTTGCGCTAAATCCAAAGCTTCATCCAGTAAATAAAGTGATTTGGAATAATCTGTAGCACAAAGTGATAAAGCGGAATCAATATTTTTTCTAATATCCAAAGTATCAATTGCTGTAGATTGATAAGGTTGGTTATTTACCTTGAAATCATAATAAGCGAAAATATTACAGTAAAGCAATAAAAACAGAGATAATATTAAATACTGTTTTATCATAGTAAACAGATTTGCATAAAAATATAAAAATTTATTTTAATAAAAAAATAAAATAAAAATTTTATATTTATAACTACTCAGATAGGGGGTTTATGATATGAAAACCAGAGTTTTTTAGTCAAAATAATGCTATCTGAATAATTACTAATATTTTTATAAGCTTATTTGTTGTGAAATTGTATTTTCAGAGTAATGGTAAATTTTCATTCTCAATTCCGGAATATTTTATCCTGGTTGAAATAATCCGGACTTTCAGTTAGCTGGTTTTGATATATACTTTGCACTTTACTCAACATAAGTCAGAAAAAAAAAGCCCCCGTATTAATTAAAATACGGGGACCTTCCCAAAAACTGATTTATTCATTACCTTTCAAGCTGATTATTTCAATATAATCATTTTTCTGGTAGCTGTAAAATCTCCTGATTCAAGTCTGTAATAAAGGACGCCTGTAGAATTGAGATCCTTCTTACCAACTTTTACTGTATTATATCCTTTTGTTCCTTCAGCTTTACGTATCATCAATTCTTTTCCTGTTACATCAAAAACTTTTAAAGTATAATTTGATGTTTCGGGTAATTCAAATCCGATTATTGTCTCTTGTGAGAATGGATTTGGTTCATTTTGATACAACGCATAGTTGTTGGTACTTGCATTTCTGTAATCCAATGAAATGGAATTTATTTCCAAATCATCATTAACATAAGCTTCGGATCTTGCAATATTGTCATTGATATTCAAAATATTGCTTAATCTTGTATTTGTATTTGCTACAATTGTCAAAGTGAATAAAATATCACCATCATTTGCGGATACTCCTTGAGCATCATTCCAACTCAATACTAAATTGTTATTTTTAATATTGATGTTGTTCTGGTTTATGTCTAAAGCGCCTGATGCGATATTTGTAACTTTAAGTCCTGTAATATTTAGGGTAAACTGTAAACCCTGTACGTTTTTGAATTCACTGGCATAAAATGGTATTTCTGTTTCTACGCCACTAATAATTTCACTGTCGTCTAATTCCAAATGTAGTGTTTCGGCATTTCTGTTTTCCAAGCCGTTCAGCGCACTACCATTCATATCTCCTATTTTTACGGCTACGAAGTTTAGATCAGATATGCTTTGATTGTCTACTTTTATTTTCTTAACTTTAGCCTTTTTGGCTTCAGCAAGAGCATTTGCAGGATTTTCAAATACATAATCTTTGTTTATTGCAATCCATGAATCATTTGGGAAATTATTTTGTGACCCGAGAATGAGCTTTCTAATTTCCAACATATCAGATGCGGCAATACTTCCATTATTATTAACATCAGCAGCTATTAGTTTGTAAGGATCAGTAATTTCTTTCATTCCCAATAAGTGCTTTTGCATAATCACAAGATCCAATGTTGTAATTCCTTGAGGATAATTATTATCGCTTTTACCTGTAAGATCATAATTGTTATTACTTAAATTGAAAGCGTAATATCCTTGAGCATTGGTTTTGTTTGAGATTTTGTTTTCACCGTTATCAGCAATGATTTTAATGTCTCCGGCAGGAATATTACCGCCATAGTATGTTACAGTTCCCGATACTAATGGATACGGATCGGATCCACAGTGATTGAAGTTAATTTCGACATTTGCAAAATCATAATTTCCATCATCGCAAGTTTCATTTAACGCAAATTGATCCCATACGTAAACCTTGATTATTTTGGTATAATTACTATCTGCAACAAAATCACAGAGATAAACTCTTTGTGCGGTTCTTAGATTTGGTAACCATGCATCTGCATTACCTGCCAGGTATTCAGCCTCAGTACTTATTGCTCCTGTTTCCGGATCAAAGAAATATCTGCCATAATGGTTTAATTGATTGTTCCATTTATGGGGTTGATCCCATAGATTAGGCAATACAGGTGTGAATGAGAAGTATAGATTTTCAGAATCACTACAATTGTCATAAGAAGAAATACAACCGTTATCACATCCTCCCTTATCAAAAGATCTTGCAGTCAATTCTACCATACCGTTATTCATTACAGCTGTTGCCAAATCAACAAATACCGGTGTCGGCGGTTTTTTATCGGCTACAGAGAAATATTGTGTTTTTGATGTTGCATTTCCACAACCATCACCTACAGTCCATATTACTCTATAGTTTCCTATTGGTAAAGGATCTAAAATTGTCAGTGATGCATCAGCGGTATTGTCGAGGTTATCTCTACTACGGCTTCCTTTTCTACCTTGAGAAGGATGTGGTGTATAGTTATATGAGTATTGTATGGTTTCCCATGTATCCATACTTGTAACAATATATTTCCAATTAAATTTCTGCAAGGTATTGCAACTATCTGTTGCATGTGCTGTCAGTTCTGCATTATAAGCATAACAATCCAAAGTAGCTATACATTGATCTTCTGCTGTTATTGAAGGTGGTTCGGAGTCGGTTATCATTAATATTTGTATATATCTGTAATATCCGTCTTCTACCAAATAATTGCAATCTAATTTTCTACCGTTGATTAAATCAACATTATCTTCAGCTCCGGTATTGGCTTCATAAACACACCAGTCTATTACTGCCCATTCTCTGATTATCTTATAGCATGCTCCGTCAACAAAAGTAAATGTATCCTCTTTTACGATTTCAGCCGTTACAATATTACAAGGATTTTCATCCCATGTTGGTTCGGCGTCACTACCGTTGCCCAAATCATAGGCACAATCGACACTCACATCACGAGGGAATACTATTGTACAGGGATCAAATGGCCTTGAAGCTTCTACTTTTATGTGTTGCCTGCATACGGCCGAACTGCTGCCTGAAGTGGCTGTCCATGTTCTGGTGATATTAGATCCACAAACTCCGAGGTCACTATTGTCCGTATAATCCAAATCATATCCGCACACACTTATCACGTTTGGCCAGAGTTTTGGATTCTCTTCAGGATCCAGACTTTCTTCGCAGTCAATGGTTATTGGAGGACAATCCAAAATTGGTGGTATTTTATTTTCCAAATGCACAACACTCCAACAATCATTATAATGTCCATACAAGTCACCTCCCGGTAAATGTCTGCTTGGATTTACCGGCCCAGGTCCGGGATCAACATCATATACTCTTAATGATACCATTATGTCATTGTTTACATCATCACAGCAGAAAAATACATCATCATCATACCATACATCATTATTTCCGGTATTCGGATTATCATCACCGTTTAAGTCAGGGCAGCCGCCATCATATACTAATTGGTCATTTACTCTTAATACTTTGAAGTAAACAGGATTACAGTTATCAAATGAACCGCTGTCAAAATCCCAAGCCCATACTTTGGCACTTCCCATTGCTGTCAAGCTTACTTGTTTGTGTTGTTCGCAAACCGGAATCGGAGGTACTCCGTCAAATACGGAAAGAGTAACACATTCGATTTTTTCATTTCCACAATTATCTACTGCATGATAACAAACTTCAAAGTCACCAAGAGGTACATTTACTATAAACCATGTTTCGTTTGCATCGATAAAACCGTTGAAATTAAGATCTCCGGTTATTGTTCCGGCAGTTGTCGTAATCCACCATTGAGGATTATTATCGCAATTGTCACTTAAATGATGTATTGCAGGTACTTCAACATCTGCATTACAAACATAAGCTTTTGTCTTGGCGGATATATCTTCAGGTGTATCAAATTCAGGTGCTTTAGTATCGGTAATTCTTATTATTTGAGTATATTCATATATTGAACCTGTACAATCATCAACCAATGTCCAATATCTTAGGATTTTGGTTCCGCATTCCAGATTATATACCTGGTCATTGTAAAATACTTCTATAGTTCCGCAAGCATCATTGAATCCGTCCGGAACTCCGGTATAACCCGGATCAGGATTTCCTAATCCATCAACATCATATCCTTCATCGCATTCCAGCATTGGATGGTTGTTTGGTAATCCATCCCAGTTTAACGGCCAGTGTAGATTGGTGACATCAATTCCTTTGAAGAAGTATTCTGAAACACAATCCGCAGTAAGTCCTGCACCGTCAGTTGCGGTATAATGTCTTTTTACTATATATGTACCGCAATCTTCTCCATCTTCGACAGTTTGTGTCCAGGTGAGTTCAGCACTGCAATTGTCATTAAAAGTAGGTAATACGAAATTGTAATTAACTCCATCTTCATAACATCCTATATATTCACAATCATCTCCGTAAACGGTTTTTTCAAAAGTGACTTCAGCTCCATTCGGAGTTGTAATTGAAAGCGTATAACCACCAAAATAGTCGGCATCAAAATCACTTACTATTACAGTATATGTTTGTCCTACTTCCAAATAAACGGAGTTGTCCAATAAACCTCCTGTGGTTGGTTCTTCATAAACCAATCCGGGTGCTAAATGATATCCACCCATTCCATCTATTAAGTTGTCACAAGTAGATACCGCATTAAATGCATTATCAAAAACGCCGATGAGCATTTTGTTTCCGTCACTTCCGTCAAATAGATAATTTCCTGTTATAGAAACCTGGAATAAATATTTATCAAAATAATGATTTCCGTATTCTGGAGTTTGATCGGCTGTACCAAAATCCCAGCAGTTTTTATGTATATCTGCAGTCAGATCATTTGCCGAGAATGTTCCTGCTATTGTAGAAGGAATAACTGATCCTGCAGGATATTCACCTCCTTCAGGGCAGTTGCACTCAATCGTAGGAGCCATTTTATCTAAAACGTCTATCGCTCCCCAACAATTATTACCACTGGAGATTTCAAATACTCCAACTATGTAATGTCCAAGGCCAACCGGATTGTTGACTGTCCCCGGAGAATTAATAGGATTAGGCATCTCATTATAGATCCTGACTTCAAAATTTGCGTAATCTTCATCTCCTTCCAATATCATGTCAGGAGTTATTTCAGCGAGGCAGTCATCACCAACTGAAACTTGTACTAAATCGTTGCAACCAAAAGAAGTTGCTTGCCCCATCATTGCAAAATTGAGGGACATAGTAGTCATTAATAAAAATAATAATTTTTTCATAAAATCATGTTTTGGGTTAAAAAATTTAAATTTTATATTCTATATTCTAATAATTAATTCATGCTTAATTTCCGGTTTGAATATTTTAAACCGGACAATACAATGTCACTGTAGCTATAATAATCATTTATAGCTATTATTTTTCATTCTTATAAACTATATGTTGATGTCAGTCGTGAATACCATTTTAATAATGGTAAGATTTCGTTCTTTCTTGTAATTGTATTATGAGTATGCTATTTGTTTTACCTGCATATCTCATTTGGGATAGTTTATTGTTTTGCTCAATAGAGAAAAAACAATCCGGATAAATCTGTTATTTAGGTACTATAAACTTACTATCCGGTAAAATGAACTTTTGGTGTTTTCATATTGTCGAGTTTTTGGTTAATAAATTAAAAGATAGAAAATAATTATTTATCGTTTTTTTTCAATAAAGATAATTATTTGTTTTTCTATTTCACAAATCTAAATTATTAATATTGAAAATTCAAAAATTGTAGAATGGTATTTTTCACTTTTAAAATAAGATAAATGTGTAATTTTATTCTAATTCTTAAAAATACATTCGGAAATTTTTATTATAGATAAAAAAAAATTGCATTTTTAGGACTTTGCGGTTAAAAAAGCTGGTGAATTAATGTTGTTTTATTTCAAAAAAGAATTTTTTAAATCAAATATTTTCATTACATACCAATGTGCTATTAAAATAATTAAATAGCATTTGAATATAAAATTATGACAGATTAATGCTGAGGGTATTTATTTGGCTTTATGGTTAATCATCTTTCCAAGTTTATACCTTTTGTCTATCATATTTTGAATTTTTATTCATAGGATAAGTTGTTCTGAAACTTTATGAGGAAAAAGCTTGTAAAAAGTGGTGGAATTTTAGGGTTGGGACAAAATAAAAAGGCAAGAACATTTCTTGCCTTTTAAAATTGGTTTTTAAGTCCAGTTCAATAATTCTTGATTAATCCAATGATTGGTTTTCCGCTTTGGCTTTTTCGACAAATTCCTGATATTCTTCGGGAGTCATGCCGTCAAAAACAAAATCTATAGGGTTTATGGCTTTTCCTTTGTAATGTACTTCATAGTGACAGTGAGGAGCAGTTGAAGAGCCGGTACTACCGACTAAGCCGATTGTTTGGCCTCTTACCACTTTCTCTCCTTTTTTAACCAATATCTTCGACATGTGGCCGTATAATGTTTCATATCCATATCCATGATCAATGATAATATGTTTTCCATATCCGCGTTTTTTAATGATAATAGCTTTGACTACTCCATTTCCTGTTGCCTGAATAGGAGTACCTTTAGGGGAAGTAAAATCAATACCTTTATGAAATTTTTTAATATGGTAAATAGGATGATTACGCCAGCCAAATCCTGAAAGGTATGAGATTTTTCTTTTTAATTTATCTTCTCTTATCGGTTTTATGGATGGAACACAAGCCAATCTATCCGCTTTAGCTAAGGCAAGTTTTTCCAAAGTATCCAAAGACTCGTTTTGAAGTTCTACTTTTCTTTTAAGTGCAGTTATTTTTTCAAGATCTTCTTTTACCAGTTCGGTTGTATTGTTATATTCAAGTATATTTTTATATTTTTTTGATCCTCCTGTTCCTGAATTCCAAATTGACTGGTCCAACGGGTCAATACCCAATATTACCCTGTGTACATTAGCGTCTCTTTCCTGAATTTTATCTATTTGCTTTGTAAGATTTGTCAATTCGGTTGAAATTGCTTCAAGACTATAGTTTACTTTTTCAAGTTTTTCCGTTAGCATCTTTTCTTTTGGAGTTGTAATAAAACCCGAGCTTAAAAATAATAATATTATAGCTGTAAACGTGACTGCAATCGCAAATCCGGAAATTTTCAAGGCTCTCCCTTTCCATGAAATCTTTACCTCTTCATAAGATAAAGTTCTCGGGTTAAATACATATTTCTTATTTTCCATATTCCTTTTTCTTTGTAAAACAAGCTAATTGTAATACATTTGCAGAAATTTTTTAGATATGATATAGTTTAGGACTTTTTTCCTTTGGCAAAGATAAAAATGAGATTGAAATAAACAAAATAAAAGTAAAAAAAAATAAAAAAAATATATATAATAAAATTATATTTGTATTTTATTTAATATTTGGATGTTTTGTTACATATATTTGTTGAACGTATAATGTATTAAATACTGGTTTAGAATATGAAATCAAAAGAAATAAGGAATACTTTTTTAGAGTTTTTTAAGGGGAAAGGGCATAAGATTGTACCTTCTGCTCCTCTGGTGAATAAAGATGATCCGACATTGATGTTTGTCAATGCAGGGATGAATCAGTTTAAGGATTATTTTTTGGGAAATGCAGTTCCCGAATACAGAAGAGTTGCAGATACGCAAAAATGTCTAAGAGTATCAGGAAAACACAATGACCTGGAAGAAGTAGGTATTGATTCTTATCACCATACAATGTTCGAGATGCTTGGTAATTGGTCTTATGGTGATTATTTTAAAAAAGAAGCTATAAATTGGGCATGGGAATTACTTACGGATGTATATGGTATAGATAAGGATAGATTGTATGTGACTGTATTTGGTGGAGATAAATCAGAGAATTTACACAGGGACGATGAGGCTGCTTCAATATGGGCTTCCAATATAGAATCTGACAGGATTCTTGATTTTGGCAAAAAAGATAATTTTTGGGAAATGGGAGATACAGGTCCATGTGGTCCCAGTTCTGAAATTCATGTGGATTTACGTAGTGAAGAAGAAATAAAGAAAGTACCTGGCAAAGAATTGGTAAATAAAGATCATCCCTTAGTGATAGAAATTTGGAATCTGGTTTTTATTCAATATAATAGAAAAGCAGATGGTAGTCTTGAAAATTTGCCGGAGAAACATATTGATACGGGAATGGGATTTGAAAGACTTTGTATGATTTTGCAGGATAAAAAATCAAATTATGAAACGGATGTATTTACGCCTATGATTGAATTTGTCGAGAAAGAAACAAGTGTTAAATACACAAATAATTATAATCCGGATGCTAAAACCGATATAGCTTTTAGGGTTTTGGTGGATCATATAAGAGCAGTAGCTTTTACTATTGCTGATGGTGAAATGCCTGGAAATACAGGTGCAGGTTATGTCATTAGAAGAATATTAAGAAGAGCTGTTAGGTATTATTATTCATTTTTAAATAGAAAAGAACCCCTTTTGTATAAGATGGTGGATATTCTGGCAGATTATTTTTCCGGTATATTTCCCGAGCTTGGTCTTCAAAAGGAATTTATATCCGAGGTTATTAAAGAAGAAGAAAAATCTTTTTTAACAACATTGGAATCCGGTTTGAAAAGAATGGATAACATAAATCCAGAAAACGGAATTATTTCAGGTAAAGATGTTTTTGAATTATATGACACCTATGGGTTTCCAATTGATTTGACAAGATTGGTAGCTTTGGAAAAAGGATTGGAAATTGATGAAGAGGGATTTGAAGCAGCTCTGCAAGAGCAAAAAACAAGATCGAGAGAGGATGCTAAAATAAAAAGGGGAGATTGGATACATCTCAAACCTGAGTCTGATATTGAATTTGTTGGTTATGATATGCATAAGGTTGAAAAAACTTTTGTGGTAAAATATAGAGAGGTAAATCAAAAAGGTAAAAATGTATTTCAAATAGTACTGCAAAAAACCCCTTTTTACCCGGAAGGAGGTGGCCAGGTTGGAGATACGGGAATAATACTGTTCGGAGATGAAAATATCCGGGTAGAAAATACTATTAAAGAAAATGATTTGATTATTCATATTGTTAGTAAATTACCTGAAAATATAGAAGGATATGTTACCGCGATTATTGATTCCAAAAGAAGAGAATTGATTGAAAATAATCATACTGCTACTCATCTTTTGCAAGCTGCATTGAAAAAAGTATTGGGAGACCACGTTCAACAAAGAGGCTCTCTCGTCAATGAAAAGTATCTTAGATTTGATTTTAGTCATTTTAAAAAGCTCAGTGATGAAGAAATAGCAAAAGTGGAAGAAATCGTCAATGCTAAAATCAGGGAAAATATTTCAAAAAAAGAAAACAGATCTATTGAAATAGAAAAGGCAAAAGAATCAGGAGCGATGATGTTGTTTGGGGAAAAATACGGTGAGAAAGTTAGAATGATTACATTTGATGATAATTATTCTGTAGAATTATGTGGTGGTTGTCATGTTGCTGCTACAGGAAAAATAGGATTTTTTAAGATAATTAGTGAAACAGGGGTTGCTGCTGGAGTGAGGAGAATTGAGGCGGTAACTTCGATAGAAGCGGAGAATTACATTAAAAAACAACTTGAAGAATTGAATGAGATAAGAGCTATGTTCAAAAACCCTCAAAATATTTCAAAAAGCATTTACTCACTCTTATTGGAGAATAAGGAATTGAAAAAAGACTTGGATAAATTGAAAATTGAACAGGCTTCCGGTTTAAAAGATAAATTGAAAAATAATATTGAAAAAATTAACGATGTGAGGGTTATCAGGGCTATTGTTCCTCTGGATGATAGCAAAGCCGTAAAAACACTTGCTTATAATCTTGAAGAAGAATTGGGTAATATAGTGATTGCTTTTGCTTTTATTTCGAAGGATAGACCACAGCTTATGATAGCTATAAGCAAATCGCTAACGGAAAATGGTTTGAATGCCGGGACAATAATAAGGGAAATAGCGAAAGAAATAAAGGGAGGCGGAGGAGGACAACCTTTTTTTGCAACTGCAGGCGGTAAAGATACTTCAGGATTGCAAAGAGCTTTGGATAAATTAAATGATGTAATTTAGTGCCTGTATATAAAATGATTAAATAAAAAAAACATTTATTATGAAAAAATTATTTACGATAATATCTCTTGGAATTATTATTTTTATTACTACTGATGTATTTGCACAAGACCAGAGTTTCGGTAAAGCTTTTTTTAGAGATAAGGAAGATTTTAGTTCTAGGGGAATAATGCTTTCCAGTCCAAATACAGGGAATTATGATTTGAAGTATTACAGATTTGACTTGAATGTAGATCCTGCCGTAAATTTTATTTCCGGTAGTGTGACTCCGAGATTTTTGGTGACAAAAGATAATACGAAAAATATTTATTTTGATTTTAATTACAGAATGACTGTAGATTCAGTCAAATATCATAACCAAATAGTGAATTCTGTCTTTTCAGGTGATTTTGAGTTGAAAATCGATTTGCCGGGTAATTTGGTGAAAGGGCAAATGGATTCCATTACTATATGGTATAGCGGGAATCCCACCACATCCGGTTTTGGATCATTTGAAACCGCAAAACAATATTGTGATGATACCAGTCCTGTTTTGTGGACCTTATCAGAACCTTACGGTGCAAGGGATTGGTGGCCTACTAAACAATCATTGAATGATAAAATTGACAGTATCGATATGTTTATTACTACTCCTAAAGGTTATAAAGCGGGAAGCAACGGATTGCTGGTTTCAAGAGTAGATAAAGGTGACAAAACAATACATCACTGGAAACATAATTATCCTGAGCCCGCATATCTTATTGCAATTGCAGTTTCTAATTATGCTGAATATATTGATTGGGTACCTTTGAAAAACGGTGATTCACTGATGGTACTTGAATATGTTTATCCGTGTAATCTGGAATATGCTAAAACAAAAACAAAAGATATTATTCCTACGATGCAGTTTTATATAGATCTTTTTGGTGATTATTCTTTTACTTTTGAAAAATATGGACATGCACAGTTTGGCTGGGGTGGGGGTATGGAGCATTCTACGATGACATTTGTTAGTAGTTTTGGTCATTCATTATTGGCTCATGAGCTCGCTCATCAATGGTTTGGTGATAAAATCACATGCGGGAGTTGGCAGGATATTTGGCTGAATGAAGGATTTGCTACATATCTTGAAGGGTTAACCTATGATTTTGGTAGGGATCCCAATACATGGGAAAATTGGAAAAAAGGCAAAATTGGAAGTGCAACATCATCTCCGCACGGATCTGTATATGTAGATGACACTACATCTGTTAGCCGTATTTTTAATGGTTCTCTTTCATACTCGAAAGGAGCGTGTTTGCTTCACATGTTAAGATGGAAACTTGGTGATGATAATTTTTTCCAGGCTTTGCGAAATTATATTTCCGATCCCAAACTGATATACAACTATGCCAAATCACCTGATCTACAAAAGCATCTTGAAGAGCAGAGTGGACAGGATTTGAATGAATTTTTTAATGATTGGCTTTATGGTAAAGGATTTCCAACTTATTCACTCGATTGGGGATATGATGACAATAATAAGGTATTTATAAAAATTTTTCAAAGTCAATCGGATTTATCCGTGGATTATTTTGAAATGCCGGTTCCCGTTCAATTAATCGGAGAAGGAAGAGATACTATTGTCGTTTTGGATAATAACTATAATGAACAAAGGTTTACCTTGGATATTGACTTTAAAGTTGACAGTATAGTTTTTGATCCGGATATGTGGTTATGTGCGAAGGTTCAGGATATTAATTATTTGGAAACAAATAAAGTAGATAATGATATTCTTAATATTTTAGTCTATCCAAATCCTGTTGCAGGTGATATTAATATTGCCTTTGGAGAAAAGATATTTGTTGATAATGTTTACCTTTTTGATTTAAATGGCAGAATGGTTAAAAACTATTTCATTAATGGAAATGAACATAATGTTAAAATAAATATGTCAGGAGAAACTATATTTCAAGGTCTATTTTTGATGAAAATAGTTACGGAAAAAGGAGTTTTTGTAAAGAAACTTAATTTCTTAAAATAAGAGCCTGGCAACTTATATTGATTTATCTATAATGCAAATACTAAGTGTGAGCAATATCACATTTTCATATAATCTATATCACATATAAAATCTTGATTTCCAATTTATTTTAATATATATTGCTTGAAAATAGGATTGGCTTTTTAGAATAAATTTTGAATATGTTTATAAAGTCAATTCAGGATTATTAGTGAATATTAAAATCAATACTCATGAGGATTCAAGAATTTTTAATCAGGATTTTATTTTTTGTTCCATTGTATTTTTGGCTTGTTTTTTTATTTATGATGGTTCTTGGTATTATTGCTTATTCATTAGGAGCAAATGATTTGTTCTATTGTACTTTTTATTGCAAAATTGCTGCAGCCTTAGTTTTTGGTGGCATTATAGCAATAATTGTATGTCAGCTAAATGCTTGTTGGAGAAAATAGTGGTTATTAATTAAATTGGTAAGGTGCAGTATTAAATTATACTTTTATTTGGAAAAAGAACAGCAATTTTAACCTGTTTCGGCTATTCTTTCAAGACTGGCTTTATTTAAAATTTTTATATTTCTATTATTTAATTCTATAATCTTATTTTTGCAAAAATCATTTAAAACCCTTGATACGGATTCCCTTGAACTACATGTCATATCTCCTAATTCCCGTCTTGTTAAAGGCAGTTCAAAACAAGTATCCATATAAATAACATCAGAAAAATAAAGCAAAGCATCTGCTATCTTACCCGGAATTTGCTTTTGCATCTGATTTAATGCTTTGTTGAAATAGTAAAGTTCATTTTTACATAATTCGATAATAATTTCATAAGCAAAATTACCATTATTTATTACAAAATCCTTAAAAACATCCGGTTGAATAAAACAAACTATAGTTTTGGAAATTGCAGTTATGGAAAATTCATTGATTTTAGAGCTTAAAGTTGCCGGGATACCTAAATAACAAGGTGATTTTACAATCTTGAGAATTTGTTCTCTTTTTATTCCTTTAGCGTGAACTTTAACAAGCCCTTCTTTAATATAAGTAATATTGTGGGAAAAATCATTTTGAATCAATATCCTTTCACCGTGGTTAAATATTATTTGATTGCAATAATGTCCTAATTTTTGAAGTTCTTTCTGTTCTAATTTACCCGTTGCTTTGGATTTCTTTTGGCAATAATAACAAATATCATTCATGGATTTTTTATATAAAGATATAACAATTTTTTAAAAGAATCAAGTTGCCATTTAATTCGGTTAATACCAAACCGTTATCAAGATGTTGAAATAGAAAAAGAATTAGTTTTTGTTTTCAAGTTTAAAAAGAAATGAATATTCCAACGCCACTTCTTTTAACCTTTTGAATCTTCCGGAAGAACCGCCATGTCCCGCTTTCATATCGCAGTGCATAATCAAAAGATTATTGTCGGTTTTATATTCTCTTAGTTTTGCTATCCATTTAGCAGGTTCCCAATATTGAACTTGCGAATCCCAATATCCTGTAGTAATTAGAATATTAGGATAATTTTTCTTTTCTACATTGTCATAAGGCGAATATGATTTTATATAGAAATAGTAATCTTTTTGATTAGGATTGCCCCATTCGTCATATTCTCCCGTTGTTAAAGGAATTGTGTCATCAAGCATTGTTGTTAATACATCTACAAATGGTACGGCAGCTATCACACCGTTCCACAATTCGGGACTCATATTCAACACTGCTCCCATTAATAAACCTCCGGCACTTCCGCCCATTGCATACAAATGAGCCGGAGATGAATAATGCTTATCTATTAAGAATTTTGCAACATCTATAAAATCATTAAATGTATTTTTCTTTTTTAACAATTTTCCATCCAGATACCATTTTCTTCCCATTTCCTGTCCTCCTCTTATATGGGCAATGGCAAAAATAAATCCCCTGTCCAGCAAACTTAATCTTATGGAGCTGAAATATGGATCTATGCTATAACCGTATGAGCCATAGCCATATAATAACAAAGGGGTATTTTTATTTATTTTCAAGCCTTTTTTATAAACAAGGCTGACCGGGACTTTTACTCCATCTCTAACTGTAGCAAATAATCTATCACTTATATAATTCTCTTTGTTAAAATCTCCAAGTACTTCGGTTTCTTTTAATAATTTCCTTTTCTTGGTCTCCATATCAAAATCAAAAGTGGATAAAGGAGTTGTCAATGATGTATATTTAAATCGCAATATTTTAGTGTCGAATTGATAATTGTCAGAGCAATAGACGTGGTATGCTTTTTCAGGAAATTCTACAGTATATTTTTCTTTTTCGGATATTACATATAGCGTAGTATTTCCTTTTACTCTTTCTGAAACAACAATATAATTTTTGAAAATATCAAGATCCGAAATCAAAATATCTTCACTATGTTCAATGAAATCTTTCCAATGTTCTTTTGAAGTTGATTTTTCATCGGTTATCATTATTTTAAAGTTGAAAGCTTCATCTTTATTCGTTCTGATATACCATTTATCGTCAAAATGATATATGTCATATTCCAAATTTCTTTCTCTTTTCTGAAAAAGAACAAATTCGGAATCTGCGTTATTTGCATCAATATATCTGTATTCATCCGAAACTGTGGATTTTGATCCTATTACGATATATCTATCATCTTTTGTTTTATATACGTAAGCAGAGAAAGTTTCATCTTTTTCGTGATAAACCTCTTTGTCGTTTTCCTGGGATGTACCGAGAACATGTCTGAATATTTTGTAAGATCTTAGTGCTTTATCTCTTTTGGAATAAAATATGGTTTTATTATCATTTGCCCATATAGCATATCCTGTAGTGCCTTCTATCTCATCCGGTAAAAAATCTCCTGTTTTTAAATTTTTAAATCGCAAGGTATAAATCCTACGACTCAGTGTATCTTCTCCAAATGCCAGCAATTTGTTATCAGGACTAACATAGATAGAGTGGATATTGTAATAGCTGTAATCTTTGGCCAATTCATTGACATTTAGCAATACTTCTTCTTCACCTGATTGTGCCTGTTCTTTACGGGTATAAATAGGGTATTCAGCACCTTTGCTATATTTTATTTCATAATAATATCCGTTTTTCAGATACGGGACAGAGCTATCATCTTCTTTAATTCTTGATTTCATTTCATTAAAAAGATGTTCTTGAAACTTTTTAGTATCTTTCATTTTTTTCTCCAAAAATCCATTTTCCTCATTTAGATAATCCAGTACGTCTTTAGTCTGATTATCCGGATTAACTGCTTTTTTTTGATTGTCAGTTAATTTCATCCAATAATAATTATCGATTCTCAAGTCACCGTGTTTTTCTAATCTAACAGGTAATTTTTTTGCTTTTGGAGGATTATTCATCTATATTTTTTTAAAAATTCATACAAAATTAACAAATATAAACTAACTTGCAATTTAAACTTGCGTATTAATACATCGATGTTAAATTTATTAGAAAATAAAATGGCATTATCTACAACATATAAAAGTATCCTTAGTATTGCTTTCCCTATTATGTTGGGAAGTGCTGCTCAACAGATTATAGGTTTGAGCGACAGTGTATTTTTATTTCATTATAGCGAATTGGATTTTGCCGCAATAGCATTGGTTAGTGTTTTTTACCTTATTATAGCTTCTATAGGTTATGGTTTTTCCAAAGGTGGTCAAATAATAATAGCCCGTAAGCTTGGTGAGGGTGACACCAAGGGAATTTCCAAAAGTTTTTATACGCTTTTGATATTTGAAATGGCATTGGCTTTTGTTATGTTTTTGTTTTTGAGATATGGCACGGATTGGTTTTTAAAAATATTCATAAAATCCCCACGTATTTATGAACATAGCCTTTTTTATATTAAAATTAGGGCTTTTGGGGTATTTTTAAGCTATGCCGGAATTTCTATAATAGCATTATATACCGGTATATCACGCACAAAATTTATAATATATGATTCATTGATTTTGGTTATTTCAAATGTATTATTGAATTATATTTTTATTTTCGGCAGGTTTGGAATTCCTGAAATGGGTATAAAAGGAGCAGCATTAGCTAGTGTTATAGCTGAGGGAATTGGTTTTGGAGTGTTTTTGATTTATATGATATGGGGCGGAAGTGCAAAAAAATGGGGTTTGTACACTATTCCCAAGCCTGATTTCAAATCTTTATTGAGTATATTGAGATTGTCTTCACCGATAGTGGTACAGGCTGTAATAAGCTTGGGAAGCTGGTTTATCTTCTTTTCAATGATTGAGATTTTTCTGGGAGAGAAAGCTCTTGCTATATCTAATCTTATCAGGAATGTATCGTTGATTTTAACTATTCCTTCATGGGGTTTTTCTTCTGCTATCAATTCTTTGGTAAGTCAACTTATCGGTATGAGAAAACGAATGGGGGTAATGCCTATTATTTATAGGACGGCATATCTCAATTTAATAATTACTATGATATTGGCATTACCTGTCGTATTTTTCCCGTCATTTACATTATATCCCATTTTTGGAGGTGAAAATATGACTTTGATTCATGATGCGCGATATGTATTTTATGTTTTGCTCGTAATTTTGATTTTGGCTTCTGTTGGAATGGTCATTTTTAACGGATTATCAGGAACAGGGGCATCTGCTTATGGGATGAAAATACAGGCAATGGTTTCGGTAGTTTATCTTTTATATATTTTTATTATATTAAAATATTTTAGAGTTCCGGTTGAAGTCGCCTGGACAGCTGAAATTGTTTATTGGGTACTGGTTATGACTTTAAGTCTCAGATATATGTTTACCAAGAGGTGGCATGGGAAAAGGTTATAGATACTATTTAGATGAAGTTCAAAGTTCAAAGTATAAAGTTCAAAGGACAAAGTTCAAAGTTCAAAGTATAAAGTTCAAAGTTCAAAGTTCAAAGTATGAAGTTCAAAGTATAAAGTTCAAAGTTCAAAGTATAAAGTTCAAAGTATAAAGTATAAAAAGATTGTATAACCTTGATGCTAAAAGAGATTTTTTCAGTGAAAATGATTATATACGGATAATTATAAAATCTTTAACAAATGATAAGAAAAATATATATAATTACGGGTTTAGCTTTAATGTTCTTTGCTACAATATCTTGTTCCCCAAAATTGATTAAGGAAAATCCATATGGATTAGATATAGTGTCTACTATTTCTGATTATAGACAACAAATAATGAAAAATAAGGATTATGCATTGGTTGATTTAAAAAAATATATTCCGGGCTTAATACTTGACATTAGATATGCTACAAATAATAATTTCACAAAACGGAAATTATATAATATTGCCAAAGCTTATGCTAGAAAACCTGTGGCGGATTCACTTAAAAAGATACAAAATGAATTAAGTAAAGAGGGACTTGGATTAAAAATTTATGATGCATACAGGCCTTACGAGGTGACATTGAAGTTTTATCGTATCTACCGTGATACAAATTTTGTTGCCGCACCTTGGAAAGGGTCTTCTCATAATACCGGATGTGCTGTCGATTTGACTTTGATTGATTTGAAAACAGGCAAAGAAGTGGAAATGCCCACGGGATTTGATGACTTTTCCGAAAAGGCCTCCCATCAATATATGGATTTGCCTGATAATGTGATATACAACAGGAATTTATTAAAAAATATAATGATTAAATACGGATTTGTACCCTATAGTATGGAATGGTGGCATTATAGATATGGGAAATCGGGAGATTTTTCGTTACTTGATCTTTCTTTTGAAGAACTTGACAAATCGGGGATTGCGAATAAAAAAATTGACTGATGAAAATATGTTTTTATTCATTTAGTTTAAATTTGTGATTTTGTAAAATATTAATATGAGATACTCCGGTGAAAATATTGTATTGGAAATAAAAAACCTCAAATTGAAGTTGGGGCACAAAAAAGTGAAAGAAATTTTAAAAAGCGTTAATTTCAATATAAAGAAGAGTCAAATCATTGCAATGACAGGCAGTTCGGGTTCCGGTAAATCACTGACTGCTTATGCTATACTGGGGTTATTGGATAAGGGGAAATTTTCATGTGATGGGAATATTTGGTTTAATGATAATGGTAGAAAAATTGACTTGTTATCATTAAAAGAAAATGAATATGAACAAATAAGAGGAGTAAAGATTTCAATGGTTTTCCAAGATCCGTATTCTTCATTTGATCCACGAATAAAATGCGGCAATCAATTAGTGGAAATATTAAAAAAAAAATCTGATAGTTCGCATAATGATATCATTATTGAAGCCAAAAAACAGTTCTATAGATTTGGGTTGAACGATAGAATTTTCAATTCATATCCTCATCAGATATCCGGCGGCGAACTTCAACGCGTATCTTTTGCTATTGCATTGGCTCCATCTCCGGATTTATTGATAACTGATGAACCGGTTACAAATCTGGATGCTATAAGCAAGAAAGAAATTTTAGATCTCATTAGAGAAATCAATATTCGGGATGGTCTGGCCGTTTTATACATCAGTCATGATATTGATTCTATAAAATATTTGTCAGCACGGGATATAATAATGATTAAAGACGGAAAAACAAAAATAGTAAATGATAGTTATTTTACTGTAAAAAAATTAAAACTCAATCAAAATCAGGACGAGATCGATTATGTTATTGAAGATAATCCGCTTTTAGAACTGAAAAATATTTGGAAGAAATACAAAAAATATAGTATTTTGGATGTTTTCTCTTCATCCAAAGAGCTTGTTGCATTGAAAAATATAAATTTAACATTAAATAGAGGAGAAATTCTGGGAATTGTAGGAGAATCGGGTAGCGGTAAAACCACTTTGGCAAGAATATTAATGGGATTGGAAAAGATTGACGAAGGCGAATATATATTCGATGGGAAAAGTTATAGTCTTCCTAATAAAAAAGATATTAAGAATTTAAGAAGGCATATTCAAATGGTGTATCAAAATCCTGTTAGTTCATTGAATCCGTCAATTAGTAATAAAGTATTAATCCATGAGCCGTTTGAAATAACCAATGACCGTTTAAGTAAAAAAGAGGAGTTAGAAAAAATTGAAGAAGTTTTTAATAAATTGAATTTGAGTTTTGATATTTTGGAAAGATATCCGGGACAATTATCAGGAGGGGAAGCTCAGAGATTTGCAATAGCAAGAGTTTTATTGCTCAATCCCGAAGTGATAATTTTTGATGAAGCTGTTTCGTCTTTGGATTTACAAAATCAATATAACATTTTGGAAAATCTTATGATGTTGCAGAAAGAGAATCAACTTTCATACATTTATATATCACATGATTTGAAATTGACAAGACAATTTTGTGATAAATTGATTATAATGAAAGACGGGAAAATAATAGAATCCGGCAATAACAAAGAAATATTTAATAATCCAAAAGAAGAATATACAAAAAAGTTACTGAATGCAGGTTTTTAGGAAATGGACAAATAAAAAAAGAGCATTTTTTATGCTTTTTTTGATTATGGTGATATGCTATTATTTTTCTTTGCCCGGGCAATTATTTTCCGATCCTTATTCCACTGCTGTTTTTAGTGCCGATTCTACCTTAATTGGCGCGAGGATAGCATCTGACGGTCAGTGGCGTTTTGAAAATCATTTTAAAGTACCGGAAAAATACAAAAAGTCATTAATCCTTTTTGAAGATAGAAGATTTTATTATCATCCCGGTTTTGATGTAATCAGCTTTTTAAGAGCAATAAAACAGAATCTTTTTTCAGGTAAAATAATTAGCGGAGCTAGTACGATATCTATGCAAGTGATAAGACTATCAAAAAAGAATCCTCCGCGTACAATATTCAATAAGCTAATTGAGATAATCCTTGCTACCAGATTGGAATTGCGATATTCAAAAGAAGAAATATTGAATTTATATGCAGCACATGCACCTTTTGGTGGCAATGTAGTAGGATTGGATGCGGCATCATGGAGATACTACGGATTGTCGCCAAGTCAATTGACATGGGCTCAAAGTGCGACTTTAGCGGTTTTACCAAATAGTCCCGGTTTGATTCATCCCGGTGCAAATAGGGATTTACTGCGAAAGAAAAGAGATAGATTGTTATTAAAATTAAAAACAAAACACATTATTGATTCCACTACTTACAGGTTGTCATTAATGGAGGATTTACCTGATAAACCATTAGCTTTACCGACTTTGGCCTCCCATCTCACTGACAGACTCACCAGCGAATATGGAAATGGTCGGTTTTATACTTATATTGATAAAAATCTTCAAGAGCAAATAATCAATACGGTTGAATATCATCAAAGGATACTAAAAGGTAATGAAATATATAATATGGCTGTGATAATCATTAGAAACAGGGATGGTGCTGTGATTTCTTATATAGGCAATACAAAAGAGAAAGGCAATATGCATAATAATTATGTAGATATGGTGAATGCCGGAAGGTCGGGAGGCTCTATTTTAAAGCCATTGTTATATGCGTCTGCCTTTGAACAAGGCACGATCACACCTTATCAATTACTTCCCGATATTCCTGTCAATATCAATGGGTATAATCCTGAAAATTATAACAGGAAATACTCCGGTGCGGTAAGTGTAGAAGAAGCATTGAGCAGATCATTAAATATACCTGCCGTTATTTTGTTGAAAAGATATGGAATAACAAATTTAATAAACAGATTTCATGATTTCGGATTGACTACCGTAACAGAATCAGAGGAATATTATGGTTTGCCATTGATTTTAGGTGCTCCGGATGTCAAATTATGGGAACTTGGAGGTGTTTATTCATCAATGGCCAGGACTTTGAATGATTATGTGGGAAATAACAGTTTGTATAAAAAGGATGATTTTCATGCACCCGTATTGATAAAACAAGCAAAGGAAAATAAAAAAAATATATTTTTACCTGACGCACCGGTTTTAAGCGCATCTGCAATTTGGTGTACTTTTAATATAATGACAAAAGTAGTCAGACCGGATGAAGAGGGAAATTGGGAAGAATTTTATTCTCATCGTAAAATTGCCTGGAAAACCGGAACTTCCTTTGGACTGAGGGATGCTTGGTCGATAGGTGTATCGAGGGATTTTACAGTTGGAGTATGGGTTGGTAATAGTAATGGGAAAGAACGTCCGGGACTTGTAGGTGTGAAAGCTGCTGCTCCTGTTCTTTTTGATGTGTTTGATAAGTTGCCCAATACATCATGGTTTGAAATTCCTCATGATGATTTGAAGGAGGTTGGCGTATGTCATAAATCCGGTTTTATCGCTTCTGAAAATTGTGAGGATATCGATACGGTTTTGCTGCCTCAAACGGCAAGATATACAAATATATGTCCCTATCACAAAGTTTTTATTGTTGATACTACGGGAAAATATTTAGTGCCGGAATACTGCAGACAGATTATACCTTCAAAATTGATAAAGAGATTTGTGTTACCTCCTCTTCAGGAGTATTATTATAAAACCCGTCATCCTGAATACAAAGGAATTCCTGCAAAAGAGATAGATTGTAAAAATAAAGAAAAGAAATTTGTGTCTCGGATGGAGTTTATTTACCCGAATGATAGAACAAAAGTTATTATACCGCGTGATTTTGACGGGGAAAAAGGCAGAGTAGTTTTTAAAATAGCTCATAGGTATCCGGAGACAAAAGTGTTTTGGCATATTGATAATAAATTTATAGCTAAGACTGTTGAATTTCATAATTTGGAGGTTTTAATAGCTCCCGGGAAACATATTTTGACTGTAGTTGATGAGACGGGAGCCAGGATAAGCAGAACTTTTGAAGTAGTAAAATAGAGAGTATGAAAAAAAATGTTTTTTATCTTATATTTATTTTGTTTGTTGTATCTTGTAAAATAAACAAAAAAGTTAGCAATATTCCATATATGAAAATGAATGAAAAAAGTTTGATTGACATTCCATTTAAAATCTCCAGGCCGGAGTTTATTGATTTTATTTCGTATTATATACCTGATACATTATTTGAACAGCGGGAAAACGATGATTTTCCTGTTGATATGAGAATAGAAAAAGGAGAAATACTTGATTTGCAATTAAGTGATTCAACGGTATACATATCTATGTCGATAGATATCAATGTTTCAAAAACATTTTTTGGGTATACAACCGCTGCAAACGGTTCCATGCTAATAGACATTAGTTCTGATATTGCCATTGATGAAAATTGGCATTTGAAAACAAAGACTACGGTAGAATCAATAAATTGGATAAAAAGACCTGAAATAAAAGCCAAATTAATAAAATTTCCCGTTCCGTCTATTGTTTTGGATTATTTGGAATCAAAAAAGGAAAATTGGCTTAAAAAGTTGGATAGCTCGTTGTATGACAATATTATTTTAGAAAAATCAATTTCAGGATTGGATTCTATTTTACAAAATACAATACCTGTAGATTCTGCGAAATCAATAGGAGCAAAGTTGAATTTGGAAAAGATCTCATTATCTCCGTTTAAAACACTGGATGATACTATATCGGGATGTTTGAGTCTTGAATTTGATACGGATATAGTTCCGGTTGTGGATAAAATTGGAGAAATTGATAAGACAAAAAGTATTGCGTTTTCATGGAATGAAGACAGGCAAGAACAAAAGATAGTATTTGCTATTTCATTTACAGAAGGAAAATTGCAAAATGTTATTGATGCATACATGCAATCAATGCCGGCGGAGAATAAGATTTTTGATTTGGAAGGACTTAAAATCAAATTGGATAAAATAAACGTGATATTTAAAAATGGCTTGGTAGGGGGTAACGCTTATTTTTCAGGCGATAAAAACGGAGATATTTTTATTTTGTGCAGGCCATTTTGGTATAAATATGAAAAAAAGCTATTGTTGCTTGATCGTGATGTGAAAATCGGAATGGATGATTTCAAATCAAGAACATTATTGATGTTTTTTGGAAAAAAAGCTAAAAAGAAAATGGCTGATATTTTAG
>JALSPW010000279.1 GCA_026985735.1 Saprospiraceae bacterium | reverse complement strand
AATACCAAAATGATTAATAACAAATTTCCTGTTCTGCCATTTATTATTCTAAATGGGGGAGGTAAACAAAATTTAATTTTTTCATGATAAAAAATTTAGTTAAAAAATAAATATTTCATTAATAATCAAGCAATTATCATGCCAAAAAATATTACAATAAATATATAGAATAATATTTGCTTTCAATCTGTAGATGCATTTAATGATAATTGTGCTGCAAAAAAAAAATATTTATTTTATTTATAATTCACAATATGCAATAAAGAATTATATTTGGAACAAATTATAACCTTATTTCTTTGTAATTACATCTATTTTGTTAAATTGATTTTTGAATTTTAATGGCTCTATGGATAGACATTAGTGTATTTTATGATTTATATTTGGTCATAATATTTTATTTTAATTCCCTGATACTTATTTCGCGCATTTCCACTTTTCGTATTTTGCCGGTTACCGTCATTGGAAAATCACTAACGAATTTGATATAACGGGGTATTTTAAAATGGGCAATCTTCCCTTTACAAAAATTAATAATTTCTTCTTTGGTAGCTTCCGTGTCATCTTTTAGTTTTATCCAGGCCATTATTTCTTCACCGTATTTATCATCAGGAACTCCGATAACTTGCACATCACTGATTTTCGGGTGAGTAAATAAAAACTCTTCTATTTCTCTTGGATAAATATTTTCGCCTCCACGTATTATCATATCTTTGATTCTTCCGGTTATCTTTATAAAAAAATCTTTGTCCATAACAGCAATATCACCGGAGTGCATCCACCCGTTTGTATCTATGGCTTCATTCGTTTTACCGGGATCATCCCAATATTTTTTCATTATACTATATCCTCTGGTACATAATTCGCCTTTTTGTCCTATCGGGATTATTTCGCCGGATAGAGGGTCAATAATTTTTATTTCAAGATGAGGATGAACTTGGCCTACTGTTGCAACTTGTTTTTCGATAGGGGTTCCGGGTTTGGTCTGTGTACTGACGGGGCTGGTTTCAGTCATTCCGTATGCTATTTGAATTCCGGAAATATGCATTTTTGTTTTGACCTGTTTCATTATTTCAATCGGACAAGGTGCTCCGGCCATTATACCGGTTCTAAGACTTGTAAGATCAAATTTATTGAAATCCGGGTGATTCAATTCAGCAATAAACATGGTTGGTACACCGTGCAATACTGTTGCTTTATATTTGTGAACTGCTTGTAGTATCTTGTCTGCATCAAACATTTCCGAAGGGTATATCATTGCAGCACCATGTGTTACACATCCGAGATTGCCGATTACCATACCGAAACAATGATATAAAGGAACAGGAATAATTACCTTGTCATTTTGTGTGATTTTCATTCTTTCGCCAACAAAATATCCGTTGTTGAGAATATTGTGGTGGCTCAGAGTGGCTCCTTTGGGAAAACCTGTAGTACCACTTGTAAATTGAATGTTTACAGGATCATCAAAATCCAATCCGAATTGTATTTTTTGTACTTCATCATCAGTATGATTGTTTGAAAGCTTTAAGAAATTATTCCAGGACATCATACCGGAAATATTATCTTTATGAAATCGTATTATTTTTTTTAATTTGGGTAAATCGTTGGAGTTTATTTTATCATTGGATTTTGTATTTTTAAGTACCGGTAAGATTTCAAAAAGCATACCTGTATAATCCATATACTTTGTTTTGTCTTGGGTGAACAGAATGCTCACTCCGGCTTTTTTAAGAGCATATTTAAGCTCATGCGTTCTGTAATTGGGATTGATATTTACCAGAATGGCTCCAATTTTGGCTGTAGCAAATTGTAAGGATGTCCATTGTGCATTATTAAGCGACCAAATACCTATTCTGTCACCTTCTTTAATGCCGAGTGCAATCAATGCTCTGGCTACTTCCATTACTTTTGAATGGAATTGACGGTAATTCCAGATTATCTGTTGATGATGTACTATTAATGCCGGATTGTCAGGGTATTTTTCAGTAATTTGGTCCAACATTTGTCCAATGGTTAAACCAAGTAATGGTTTTTCTGAAATTCCGTTAACATAACTTATACAGGGATTCATATTTATATATTTAATAATTGATTTATGAATGAATTAACTTTTTGAATTACAAGATTCTGTTTTTCTTTGTAAGGAAAATGTCCGCAATTTTCAAGTATTAATTTTTCACCATTGGATTGTATATTTTTTAGAATATTATTCACTTGGTTTATAGTTCCGTACTCATCATTTTCGCCTTGAATAATTAATGTGTGAACATCAATATTTTTAAGTTTGGTTGAGATATTCCAGTTTTTCATTATATTGCTTAGCCATAAATTCGACCAATCCGAAAAAAGGGTTTCAGCTTTGTTTCCATGGTATTTTATTAGTTTTTGTAAAATAGCATGGGTGTTTTTTAAGGTGTTTTTAATTCCGGATATGGTTTTTTCTTCATTTAATACATGAGATGCTTCGGCTATCACTGCCAATGGTTTATGCATGTGTATATTGGCGGCATAAAGCAAAGCGATAGTACCACCATCACTATGACCATAAAGTATAAAATTGGTAAGATTATATTTGTTTATTATTTGAGGTAATGTTGATAGAGCTTCATCGATAAAAAAAATCTTTGTAAGCGGTTTGTATCTTTCAGCCGATTTTCCATGTCCTAATCTATCATAAAGCAAGATATTACAACCGGTTTTTTCTGATAATATAACCGGATAATCTTTCCATTGTGCAACAGAGCCGAGAGCATCGTGAAGCATTATTATGGTTGGTTTGCGATTGTTTTCATTTACAACAATATGTTTTGTCCAAATCTTTTGACCACAAACAGATATATATTTTTCAGTAAAAGTCATTGGATTATTTTTTGTAGACACTAATTCTATTCCTACAAATGTAATAAAAATAAGCTATAATAGCAATTATTATAACAGGTAAAGCAAAGTTTAGATTTATTATATATTATTTTTTAGACAACGGACTCTGTAAAAGCAAAAATTTGAAAGTAAGACAAAAGTGAAAAGGTAAAAGGGATTAATGGTGAATTGAGAATTGAAAAGTGAGAATTGAAAATGACAAAAATAAATAAACCGGTAGAATCGGGAGAACATTCTGATGAAGCACTTCAGACGAAGTGCCTCTAGTGACAAACGCTGATTAATATTCAAGTATTAGGGTATCCGGATTGAGTTTTTTTATTAACAAGTCAAATTCATTTGGTCTACCGGAAACTTTATAACTTAAATGCAATGATTTTCCCGATAATTGATAAGTGCCTTCCGTATTTTGATAAATTGGAGGTTTACCACAAGCCAATTTTACTCTCACTGTTAATTTATTGTTTTTCATAAATGAATATCCGAATGCATACTTTTTGAAAGTGTCTTGTTTGGTGAAAACTTTGATTGAGCCTGCGGATAAACGATCAAGTTTCACCCATGTGCCAAGTAAACTGTTTTTTTCGGTTTGAGATTTAAGTATTTCTTTGTTGCACCCGGTGATTAAGATTAATAATACAGGTAAAAAACATCTATATTTCATAAGTTGGATTATTTTGACTAAGCAAATATGCTAAAATATTTATTAATAAAAGTGATATTGCCGGATAGAAGTAATTTTATTAGAAATATTTTTTATTTGTGATTGACAATATAAAATGTTTTGAAGCCGGGAAAGGGAAATGATTTTTTATCGCTTTACATTTTGAACAGTTTTTTTCTTAGATTAATTTCACCTTGAATAATGCTGTGTTTCACCTTTAATAATCGGCACTTCACCCGTAAGATTGGTATAAATTTGTTATTAAAGTAGTAGTTTTTGTAAATTGCAATCGTTGATAAATATTTTTATTTTAGTAAAATTGTAACTACTAAAGATAGAATTATTTTGATTTAAAAATTCTGTTTTTGTATCAAAATAGATACTTCTATTGATTTAAAAATAAAATTTTTCATCTCCACAGTTTTCTGTCTGAGTAGTTACAGGTAATTTAATATAAAACAAATGATATGAAAACTTCAAAAAAACTTTCGTCAATAAGAATTATAATTCGTCATATTTCAGGTTCGAAAATCAATCAGATAGACGAATTTCCACTTGATAATTTCAAAGAAATAACTTTTGGAAGAGCATCTTCAAATGATTTGTCATTTGATCCGGATATCGATGATGTAGTAAGTCGTCAACATGGTAAAATTACCGTAGATAATCTGGATCCTATGAAGATAACGATACATGATTTGGGTTCTAGAAACGGCACTTTTGTGAATGGTGAAAAAATAGAAAAAGACAAGGAACTATTTCCGGGGGATGTAGTTAAATTAGGTATAAATGGTCCTGAATTTCAATTTGATATTTTCCCAAAGCAAAAGGATTATATGAAGAAAACAAGAGTTCTGGAAACAATTACTCCTGCTTCCAAACCCACTAAAATAAGTGAATCAATGCCTGTGGGTAAAGATGAAGTTAAGGATGAAAAAACCGGAGTCGGAAGAGAAACGGTTGAAAGAATAGTGGTCCAAACACAAAAAAAATCAAGGACTATTTTGTTTTCGGCATTAGCAGTAGCGTTGATTTTAATAATTGCAATTGGGTATGTATTTTGGCCGGAAACGCCTGTAGTGGAAGCACCGAAATTGCCGGAGAAATTTAATAAAATGACACCAACTGAAATCGCTGAAGCAAATTCGGACAAGGTTGTATATATAGAGGTTGGTTGGAAAATGACTTATACAGTTACCGGGGAAGATGTTTATCATTTGTATCTTAAAGATGGAAAATCTTTCCATGCTGCATTTTTACAATTACCGGATGGAAGTATAGAACCATGGTTGGTAAAGTCATCAGATGATTATAAAACTCCACAAAGTCAACTTATAGGTGGATTGCATACAGGTTCGGGATTTGTTGTCTCTGAAGAGGGATTTATATTGACAAACAGACATGTAGCAGCATCCTGGATGACGGCATACCATTTTCCTAAAGAGGCTTTTCCCGGAATTCTTTATGAAATCAAAGATGGAAAACCGGTAAAGACTAAATATCAGGTAGGCCCTCAAGATGTTTTTGATTGGGTACCTATTAGTGCTAAATTTTTTGGTAGAGGTATTGCCTCGGGCAAAATTTTGGAAGGTAAAAATATGTATCTTGATGTTACATTTAATGGAAATGATCTGCGAATTCCGGCGACTGTCGCTCGAATTTCCAATAAACATGATGTTTCTATGATTAAAATTGATTTGCCGGAATCATTACCAAAAGTACGGCTAAAAGACCGTCATTCGGACATAAAAGCCGGGGAAGAAGTTGTAGTGATGGGATACCCGGCAGTCTCTCCCGATGAATTTATTAAGCAAAATTCTCAAGATGTTTTTAATAGAAACCCCCATTGGATAAAAGTTCCGACTGTTACGGTCACGAATGGAAATATCAGTAAGGTAATAAATGGTAATAGCAAAATGAATTCAAATAAATATTTCAGTTCTTTTGGAGATGTCTATCAGCTTACGATTAATGCTACAGGAGGAGGAAATAGTGGAGGTCCTATGTTTGATTCGGATGGCAATGTTATAGGTATTTATTTTGCAGGAAAGCAAGATTATAACGGAACAAAAATATCATTTGCAGTTCCAATAAAATACGGTATTGAATTGATGGGAACAAAAAAAATATTGTAATGTAATGAATTTAGCTGAAAATTTATTTTAATAAAAAGCATAATTTAAATATTGAAAGTGAAATGATATTTTGAGAATTTCTAATGATAAAACCACTGCTTTCAGGTAGTTTGTCAAACATTAATAATATAAAGGTGATTGATGATTATTTACATAGAGTGATTTTGGGATATGAATTAATTGATTTGCTCGGTCATGGTGGTATGGGAGTTGTTTACAGGGCTGTACATCTTCAATCGGGAAAGGTTGTTGCAATTAAAATATTGTTGCAAGATTCTTTTAAAGACAGGTTTGTCAATGAGGCTAAAGTCCAATCGGAATTAAAACATCCGAATATAGTTGAAATGTACGAATTAACACAAATTGAAGATAAGCCCTGTATTATAATGGAATACGTACAAGGATATGATTTGGACAAACTGATAATTAATAAAGGGGCATTGAATCCTGATTTTGCAATGAGAATATTCAAACAATTATTATCTGCTATTATATATCTACATGACCGTAAGATTATTTATCGTGATTTAAAACCGGGTAATATCAGGGTTAAATCCGATGGCGTGGTTAAACTAATGGATTTTGGAATAGCAAAAAATCCTTTAAGCCCAAAACTTACGCAATTGGGATTTGTCGTTGGTACTATAGATTATAT
Organism: Saprospiraceae bacterium; assembly: GCA_026985735.1. Lineage (GTDB taxonomy): Bacteria > Bacteroidota > Bacteroidia > Chitinophagales > Saprospiraceae > JADJGA01. The sequence goes on along the minus strand of JALSPW010000279.1, from coordinate 841 downwards.
GTCTCCCGAGCAACTAAAAGGATTTTCAAATATGAAGTCAGACATTTGGGGACTGGGGGTGATTTTGTATGAAATGGTTTCCGGACAATTACCTTTTATGGCATCCGGAACAGAAGAAATGAAAATAAAAATTTTAAATGCAAAAACACCTCCATTGATAAAAGTTTTGAATAAAAAAATGCCTGAAATTGCAAAAATAATCAGAAAATGCCTTATCAAAAATGATGATAAAAGAATAAACGAGCAACAATTACGGAAATTAACCGAAAATTATTTTCACAATAATGAAATGCGGAAAAGCCGGCATAATCAGAGTGTTATTAATAAAAATATATTACCATGTTTATATGATTTTTCCAATTTGATAATGAAAAAAATAAAAAAATCGGTGACGAAAATCATTTTAGTATTAACTGCGTTAGCGATTATGTTTATTGTGACGATGATTTTACATAAAAATGAATATACTCAAACAATTGATCAGGAACAAAAATATGATTCTATTAATATCAATGTCGTTAATGTTGGGAATGCTAAAATTCAATTGGATAACGGGGAAAAATATTCATTACCTTATGTTTTAAAAAAACCTAAGGATAAAAAAACCACATTTATTATTAAAGCAAATGGGTATATGCCAAAAAAAATAACTTTAGAAAAAGTATATACGCGTAAATCATTTGATTATGTTTTGGAAAAAGAAAAAAAATGATAATTCAAATCTCAATATGAAATTTGAGTTGGATTATGTTGTTAAAACCGATACGGGATTAATTAGGGATAATAATGAAGATTCTGTAAAATGTATCAATTTTAACGATGATAAAAATGGATTTTTAGC
>JALSPW010000278.1 GCA_026985735.1 Saprospiraceae bacterium | reverse complement strand
GCAGGCAGCCATATCAATTTCACCAACATAATCTAAAGTACAATTTGTGTCGAGAGTGTAAGCATACTTCTTATTACCATCTTCAACAAAAAAGGAAAATGGGGATTCTTCACTTCCATTGAAATTATTCCTTAACATTTGCCCTTTATGAGAAAGTTTAAAAACTTCATTCCAATAACCCCATTTTATTTCACCTTTTTGTTGATTGTATAAAAACGATTTACCCAATACTTTGCCCAAATAAGTATATTCTGTGGTCTTATATATAATTGTATCATTAATAAAGTCATAAAATGCATCTGATTTTTTCGACATTACGCAAGCAATTCCCGTATTTTTTTTATCAAGATAAATTGATTCAAAACAATAAGGATCATTCATTTTTTCAGGGAATTCCCTTAACTTTCTCCAATTTAGCGATTCTTCGTCAAACAAATAAATACTCTTTTCATTAAAACCATACAATATGCTATCAACTACCATTGTGTGTCGAAATGAAATGATACTCATCCAGCTTGAGCCGGATTCTCTATACCAAATTTTATAATTATCATCAATAAGCACGATTCCTTTCTTCAATCTGAATATTTTTCTCAAATATTGATTACTACTCGGAGAATTTGTTTTTGAAAATTTCACACCATTAAAGTAAAATAGATTACCTCCGACAAAAGAAATATACATTGTGTCATCGACATAGGCTGATTTCAATTCCCTTACCTCCGGTAGTCCTTCTTCAAAACCATATTGATGAAATGCAGGTTGCTGGCAATAAATACCGACTGAATAATATAAAAACAATATAGAAAATAATACTTTTCTCACGATGCAAAGGTAAATATAATAAATTTATAAAATCAGCAAATATCATTGAACGCCTATTGAAATGCAATAAACCATAGCTGAACGGTGCATGAACAAGCATTTTGGTATCAATTTGGATTCGGCAAGAGATGAGCACATATAGTCTTAGAGGGTATATTTTTACAAACTTTCTCTTCGATCAGAAGATCTCCTTACCTCTTTGTGAGTAGATATTGTCTTTACAAAAAAATGAAAAAAGTGATGTTCGTTACCTGTTCAACCCTTGTTCGATTCATCTCGCTCTATGTTCGTGCACATTGAAGAAAAAAGAATAAATGCAATAATTACCTTTGTCTCTTTTAAATGAAAGCACTTTCAATACAAAATCTAAAATTTAATTTAACTGGTTAATTCAATAAAACTATCCACTAACAAAGGTTGGTGGGTAGTTTTTCCAGCAAGAGGAGAGGACACCAATGTCTTAGAGGGTATATTTTTACAAACTTTCTCTTCGATCAGAAGATCTCCTTACCTCTTTGCGAGTAGATATTGTCTTTACAAAAAAACAAAAAAAGTGGTGTTCGTTACCCTTCAACCCTTGTTCGATTCATTTCGCTCTATGTTCATGCACATTGGGCATTTTATTAAAATAATTAGTTTTAACTTTACAGCGTGAAAAGACGATGACGAAAGACGATAAATTTTATTAAAAGAAATCTTAAAAAAAACATAATATTATTGCTTTACTTTTGATAAATTTTTCATCTCATTATTGTGAATTATTAAAACAAATAAAAACTAACATTATGGCTTGTACAATTATTTTAGGAAGGAATCCAAATTATTCCATTGGCTCATTTGACCATAAGACAATTACTGTGCCTCAAGAATATTCCTCAGTTGGAAATACCCATTGTAAAATATCAGTTAGAAATGGTTCTTATTATATCAAGAATATAAAAGCAACCTATGGAACTTGGATTGACGGAATGCGATTACATGATAACGAAGAAAAACAAGTTTTTTCTTATAATAAAATATTACTTGGAAGTCAAAAAGGGCCTCAATTTCAAATTGATTTCGGAGTTTTGGATAATATATGTAAAGAAATCTCCAAACCCCCTATGGATTTGCATTATGCATCATGGGGTGCAAGACTAGGAGGATATTTATTAGATGGTATTTTTATGAACTTAGCCTTAGTTCCTTTAATTGGAATTTTAATGGGAATGTATATGTTAGCGATGGATACGAAAAGTGCCGGAATAGCATTAATGATATATTTTATCGGATTTATAGGATTGTTTTTAATCATACATTTTTATTATGTTGTCCAACTCAATAAACATGGAAGAACGCTTGGAAAAAGAATTGCAG
>JALSPW010000277.1 GCA_026985735.1 Saprospiraceae bacterium | reverse complement strand
TGCCAATTTTGGTTCGGAATTGTTAGCAATTTGTGTCTATCCATAATTGAAAGCTAGGGCTCGAAAGCAAGCGTTTACATGACTTCAAAGCCGGCTTAATACCGCTTCAATTCGTTCTCAGATTCCTGTGCTTTTGAAACTTTGGAACTTATTAACCCAGAGCTTTAATCTTTTTCTTCTATCCCGTTCTCAATTATCAATGACTTTGTTGCATGGCAGTCATTAAAAAGTATAAAATTCCTTTAAGTTCAAATTTTGTCTTAAGAAACTCTGAAACTTTTAGGCATACCAATCTCTACAAATTTATTTAGTATTTTAGATTTTATTCTTATTTCTGCTTCCTCATATTCTGGTTTTCTTGACTTTAATTGAAGTGTAAATATCTTTTTAAATCGGTACATATTTACTTCACTTAAGCTTCGAATATGATATCCCATTTCCTTTTTCCATTTCTCTCTTCCTACTTCTTTTATCCGTTTTATTGCTTTATTCCTTTGCTTTAATTCTTTTTTTTTGATAATACTGCATTTTTTTTAGGCGGTATTAATTGTATTATTTTTTCCGGTATTTTCTCCCTGAATTTTATCTTATCATAGGCACCATCTGCTGCAATTTGCACAATCTCTTCTTCTATTGTTTTTATTAGCTGCTCTCCTCCTGTGGCGTCATCTACATTATTGCACGTTAAAACTACTGATATAATCTCCAAATCTTTTCCATCACTGGCAACATGTAATTTTCTCCATCTTCGATGTTTATTCCACCCGTGTTTTCTTACTTTCCATTCTCCTTCTCCATATACTTTAAGACAATTAAAAAAAAGAACCTATAGAATAGAACTCTTGATTCCATTCTCCTTCTCCATATACTTTAAGACCCGTACTATCTATTACTACTGTTAAATTCTCCTTCTTCCTTTTTCTTATTCGTATATCTATCGCTATGGCCTTACTTCCCCTTTGTATTTGGGTATAACTTGGTATTGGCAATTCTATTGACATCTTTTGAAATATATCCTCTATAAATCCTTCCGTTTGTCTATATGCCAGTGAATATATATGTTTCATTATTAAACAAAACTCTATAGCTACATCACTATACGTTATTTTACCTCCAGGCTTATTTTTCCCTTTATAAATCCAGTTTGATTTGATGTCTTCACTTAACCATATCGTTATTTTTCCTCTCTTTTTCAATGATTCATTGTACGTGGACCAATTACTAATTTTATAGCTTTCTCTTTTATTTTTACGTTTCTTGTTCGTTGCTCCCATGAGTTTTACGTTTTTATTTGCATTCGTAATTCTCAGGTTGGTTCGCAAAATACAGCTTTTTTTAAAAAAATTATTTTTTTCTTTATTTTTCTTACCATGCAACAAAGTCATTATCAATTCTCAATTCTCAATTCTCAATTCTCAATTCTCAATTATCAATTATCAATTATCAATTATCAATTATCAATTATCAATTATTCATCTTACATTCAGCTTGTTTTTTAAAAACCTAAGCACTTTATAGACATACGCTATTTAAAATGAATGAATTATCTTCAAAAACGAATCCGGATCCATAGAGGCTCCTCCCACCAATCCTCCGTCAACATCTACTTGACCGAATATTTCCACCGCATTGGAAGGCTTTACACTTCCTCCATACAATATGGCGGTTTCATCAGCTATCTTCTCCCCAAATAATTCCTTCAAGTAATCCCTGATTGCCTTATGCATCGCTTGTGCCTGAGCCGGCGTGGCTGTCTCTCCCGTGCCAATCGCCCATATAGGTTCATAAGCTATTGTCAATTTCTTCATATCTTCACTACTCAATCCTGCAATACTCTTTTCAATCTGGTTTTTTACATATATTTCATGCTCGTTTTTCTTCCTCACTTCCAATGACTCACCACAGCAAAATATAACATCAAGATTATTGTCAAGCGCTATTCTTACCTTTTTTTTCAGTACTTCCGGAGTCTCACAATTGTACTCCCTTCGCTCCGAATGACCGATTATCACATAAGGTATTCCTATAGATTTGAGCATGGGAGCTGAAATTTCACCCGTATAAGCACCGCTTTCCTCCTGATGAACATTTTGAGCACTCACATACACCCCCCTGTTTTCCTTGGTTATCTCATTTATCTCTTTCAGATATATATACGGTACACCAAGAATCACAGTAACATCTTCAGGTACTTTTGCATTTCCAATTGTTGTAGCCAATCCCATGGCATCATCATACGTTTTATTCATTTTCCAGTTTCCTGCAGCTATTTTTTTCCTCATTATTATATATTTTATTTATTATTTTCTTGGGCGATTGACGGGCAATACACTATCCAACCCAGCCGTCACCAGGCTGTTCAGGGGTTCCGTCCCTCCTTACGTCGGGACAGCTCCGGCAAAACCGTCGCTCCCTTACCATCCTTATCGCAAACCTGCCCACTACTATTTTATATATCCCTCTCGTCAACACGTTTTCTAAACTCTATAAAAAAATCAATACTCCCGGGATTTCTCATGGAATCTATATTAATTGCCTTACTTATATCGAAACCAAGTAAAATCTTTTTCACGGGCGCCTCCATTTTTTTCCCGCTAATAGTATAAGGAAGATCCTCCACTTCGATTATCTCATCCGGTACATGCCTCGGAGTATATTCCCGCCTCAATGTATTTTTTATCTTCTTTACCAACTCATTATTCAATTCATATCCGTCATTCATTACAACAAAAAGCGGCATGTAATGCCTTCCGCCTTCCAGTTCAAGATTGACAATCAGACTGTCTTTGACTTCATTTACCATATCAACGGCACGGTATATCTCCGCTGTCCCTATTCTTATTCCCTGCCTGTTCAATGTAGCATCTGACCTCCCCAAAATTATCAATCCTTTTGTAACGCTGTTTATTTTTATCCAATCCCCATGCCTCCATACTCCCGGATAATAAGTAAAATAACTATCCTTGTATCTCTTAAATTCCTTATCATTCCAAAAATATATAGGCATAGATGGCATCGGCTTGGTAATTACCATTTCACCCACTTCATCATAAACCTCGTTGCCTCTTTCGTCAAATGCATAAACGGCAGCACCCAACGCCCTGCACTGAATCTCACCTTCCCTTACCGCCCACAACGGATTGCCACCCACAAATGCAGTACAAACATCGGTACCACCAGACATGGAAGCAAGCCATACGTCATTTTTTACATATTTGTATATCCATTCAAATCCTTCCGGTGGCAATGGTGCTCCGGTAGAACTTATCGATCTCAACATCGACAAATCATAGTCCGTTTTTGGATTGATTCCCGATTTCATACATGCAACAATAAAAGGAGCGCTGGTACCGAAATGATTAATTTTCGCTTTTTCGGTAAATGACCACAATTTATTAATATCCGGATATGCCGGAGACCCCTCATATAAAACCACGGTAGCTCCCATCAAAAACGAAGCTTGTACAAAATTCCACATCATCCAACCTGTAGTGGAATACCAAAAAAATCTTTCCCCTATATGTATGTCATTGTGAAATGCCAGATATTTGTAATGCTCCAACAAAACCCCTCCTACCGAATGAGTAATAGGTTTGGGAAGTCCTGTGGTACCCGATGAATAAAGAACCCAAACCGGATGGCCGAACGGTACCCGGGTAAATGTCAATTCCGCATCATTATCAACCAAACATTGATGAAAATCCACATAATCTTCAAAAACCTCATCCTTATCCGTTTCTCCGATATATTCCAGCAATATCAATTTTTCCAAAGAAGGCAGATTGTCATATATATTTTTGACTACAGCTGTTTTCTCATAACGTTTACCATTATAAGTATAACCGTCGACCGCTATTAAAACTTTCGGACTGATCTGGGCAAATCTATCCACTACACTGTCCACACCGAAATCAGGCGAAGTACTTGACCATATAGCACCTATGCTGTTTACCGCCAAAAAAGCAATTGTAGCTTCAGGTACATTAGGTAAAAATGCCACTACCCGGTCTCCTTTCCCAACTCCGATAGACTTTAGATAACCGGCAAAAGATGCCACTTTTTTTTCCAATTCATCCCACAATATCTCCGTATAATCTCCTGCCTCGTTTCCAAATATTATAGCTGGAAATTCATCATTGGCATTTCGAAAAACATGCTGTGCATAGTTCAATGATATACCCTCAAACCATTTAATAAAAGGCATTTCGCTACCTTGCACCACATTTTCATATTCACCGGAATATTCTATTTCAAAATACTCCAATAATATTTTCCAAAAATCCTCATATTTATCAACAGACCATTCCCATAATTCATTATATCCGGTAAATTCATATCCCTTCTCCTTTTTCAACCATTTTAAAAAATGAAAAATATGAGAATTCTCTATAAATTCATCCGAAGGCTGCCAAAGTATTTTAGGATTCATAATATATATTTTTAACTTATACCCACCAAACCGGTGAAAATATTAAGACCGGATCAAATATTGTTCAAATTCTAAACCATAACCGAAATATTAAAATATAAACTCCTGATACGACAATTTAAAACCGGTATCGTATAGCATTTCTAATCAAACATTTCAGTACCTGCAAAATGGAAATTTCCTTCTATTTTAGCATTTTCATCCGAATCGGCTCCATGTATGGCATTCTCACCAAGACTCTTGGCATACAACTTCCTAATAGTACCCGGTTCAGCATCAGCAGGATTTGTAGCACCAATCAATTTCCTAAAATCCTCAACTGCATTTTCTTTTTCCAAAATTGCCGCAACAATAGGTCCGGATGACATAAATTCAACCAATTCACCATAAAACGGCCTTTCTTTGTGTACTTCATAAAATTTCCCGGCCATTTCCTTTGACAATTTGGTGTATTTCATTGCTATAATCTTAAAACCTGCATCATTTATCTTGTGCAATATAGCTCCAATATGCCCGGCTTTTACAGCATCGGGTTTTATCATTGTAAATGTTCTGTTTCCTGCCATAATTTTTTTTTATTTTTTTCAACAATATATTTTTATAATTTTCTTTTTTATACCCTACTCAGTAAGAATAATTTTGATTAAAAAGCACCATAACCCAAGTAGTAGTTAATTTTTTTTAATTCAAAATGCAAAGGTAATAAAAAGCAATTGTTTAATTCCATATCAATACAATAATTTTATTTTTAGTATTTTGAAAACCTAAATAGTGTTTGTCCATAAAATCATTAAAATTCAAGCACTTTATAGACAGGCACTAATAAAAGAATGTCGAAATTCTTTAATGAAATTAAAAAATAGTATATTTGCCTTGTCCGGAACAACATCTTTTGACAACAAAACCGAAAATATCGCTAAACTACATTATACACCCCAAAATAGAGCAATAAACGTACCTTTTAAGTTTTACAAATAAAGAAATTAAAGTAATAAGGTAATTATATACAGACATTAGGTATTCACATAAAAAGAGTAAGATGAAAAAAACAATCATAATAATTCTATTTTTAGTATTTTCATTAATTGGTTATGGTTAGAAAGTCATATCCAAAAATGAAGCGATTGAAGATATTGATTTCTTTATGGATAAAGCGGGACAAATACACCCTGATTTATATTTCAAAGTTTCTAAGCCGGAATTTCTTAAACAGACAAAGATTCTTGAAAATAGTATTAATGACAGTATTTCCGTAGATGATTTTTCAAGAAAAATGAATGTTCTGATAAATCTGTTAGGTGACGCTCATACAAATGTTTTTTTCTCAGATAATTTATGGGAAAAATATGAAAATTCCGCGAATCGTTTACCTTTTAAAATAAAAATTAAATCAGGGAAGATTTTTATAAAATCAAGCGATTCAAAAGACTTGTTTGAGAAAGATGAAGTCTTATCTATCAATGGAATTAAAACAAATGAACTATTGAAACTTGTAAAATACACTACATTTGAAGTATCTTCATTTAAAGAAAATGAAATCGAGAAATACTTCTCATTTTACTTATTTATGGGATATAAATTTGAGGATAAAATTAGTGTCAAAATTAAAAGAAACGATATCATATTTTTGAAGGAGGTTGAATTGCATAAACGTGACAAACAGAATGTATATAATAAATACAGTTTCAAGCAAATAAATGATACGCTTAGCGTATTAACTATGAATTCTTTTGCCGGTATTAATAAAAAAAAACTATTATAAATTTCTAGCCAATTCCTTTGACCAAATAAATAATGAAAATACAAAGATTTTAATTATAGATTTAAGGAATAATGGAGGAGGGAATTCTTATTATGGTGCTGTTTTATTACAGTATTTGGGCGTTACTAAATTCAGATTTCTTAAAAAATATGTAATAAAAACAAGCAAACCTGAAAAGAAATATTTTAGAAAAACGCATATTAAATGGTATATGTACCCATTATATCCTTTTGCTATCTTTTCAAAAATAGGAAGAATTTTGTTGTTCAAGAAAAACGGGACATTAACAGATGTTAATATAAAAGATGAAGTCCTTAAAATTAAAAAGAAGTATTACAAGGGAAAAGTATATTTGTTAACCTCAAATAATACCTATTCAGCAGCAGCTGATTTTGCTGTGGCTTTCAGAGGGGCAAAAAGAGGACTGATTTTGGGAGATACTATCGGGCAACCATATTCCGGATTTATTGATAGAATCCCTGTAATTTTGCCAAATTCAGAATTGAAAGGAGGAGTTTCATATAAAAAGTATGAATATGTAGGTACAAATGAAACAAATAAAAATCAAGGCATTGAACCAGATGTATATATTGAGATAAAAACCGAATTGAATGAACAAATGATAAAAATAATCTTGAAAACAATCCCGATATTTATAAAAGAAGACTGGCAATTGTAGAACATCCCTTTGGAACTATAAAGCGACAATGGGGGTTCAATTACATACTAACTAAGAAAACAATGCAACGTGCTAATGCTGATGTAGGTTTTATGTTTATTGCATACAATCTTAAACGAATAATGAATATCATCGGTATTGAAAAGTTAATAAAATACTTGGGCAAACTAATAAATCCTTTATTTACCTGTATTTTAGCCCAAAAAAGCCGTTTTGCACCCAAAAATCCAATTTTAAAAACATTTAAGCAATTTTTTGAAAATTCATTGATGTTTCAATATATTTTTGGAAATATCAATGTTTCCCGTAAATTAGCATTATAATTATATGTTTTTAGACGAACTGACGTTGAGCAGTATTAGAAAAATCGTATCAC
>JALSPW010000276.1 GCA_026985735.1 Saprospiraceae bacterium | reverse complement strand
TATTATATGAATGGGAACCTATATGGAATTTATACAATCCGCCGGAAAATTTAGCAAATGTTATATCCTGCCCTTGTACTTTGATATGTACAAGGACAAGATATATTATTATATAAAAAATATGTAATTGCCTTAACTTCATCTAAATGTTGTTATTTTATCATTTTTACTAAATTACCGCTAAAAGTTTTATTTCCTATTTTGAATCTATAAAAAATCACTCCGTTTGGCAGTTTTGAAAGTTTATCGATAGTATATTCATTATCTCCTTTATGCAAAATCACATTATTGTCACGGTACAATTGCTGTCCTAAATTGTTGTACAGGGTCAAATCTCCTGTTTGGACCGAAGGCGTATTATAATGTATCACTATCTTATCTTTGAATAAAGTCGGCAATATATAAAAATTATTTTCTTTTTCATAGATTTCACGGGGATTTATTCTGTTTGTGATACCGGTTATATAGCTTTGGTCGTTGATTACGGTGATATGTGGTCCCGGAATATTTTTGAGCACATTCAGATGTATATCACTTGCATTGTATTTTCCTTTCTTGAATTTTAGCTTAAATATGTCATTCGTAGTACTTGATATTCCTTTTAAGGCATTTTCGTTTTGCCATATTATTTTAAGCAATCCTCTATCTTGAAGGTAGTTATATTCCGGCATGGTATCATTGGAATCATAAGTAATAATGGTATCCAATTCTATTCCGACCGGTTCTACATGGAGGGTAATTCCGATAATATCTACAGAATCTTTATCATCAGTCTGTACACTTACTATCAAGGTATCTTGGTCTTCCGATATATCGTCTATTATAATATCATGAATTCCGACGGTAGCTTCTTGCCCGCTACATGCAGAGTGGTTGCAATTGTCGCATGAATTATCTACATCACCTTCCTTAAATCCATAGAATGTAGCTACATTGGGAGAAGTGCTGCTTATCTCATCTTCTTTAAATATAATATAATGCATAATATTGCCGTTATTATCGCTATAAATCACCCCGCTTTTTCCTAAAACTTTATTAAATTTATATTCATTACAATTATCACACTCAACATCTTTAAAAACATTTTCTTCAATGAAATCAAAACCTAATTCATCCGGACTTGAAATTCCTATAATTACCTTCCATATTTTCAATAGATCAGCAACGCTGATTCTGCCGTCATTATTTACATCTGCTGCAAATAGTTGATAGGCTTGTTTAAACTGTTTTATTGCTAAAAGATGTTCTACAATATCTTCAATATCCTTAGTTGTAACACCATTCCGACCGCAGATATCGACAGAGGGCACGATTTTTACATCTCCCAATTCAGATTGGGAAATATGGCATTTTGCTTTACCATACATACTATTCCCTTCACAATCAATATCTTCCTTGCCTCCTGTTACTGAAGAGCATTTCAAATCCTCTTGACCTGATGCTGAAGTATTGTAAAAATCTATGGTTACCCCTTCCTGCTTTGGAACCGTTAATATAGGGTCATTACATTTTCCGCTTTCATTACCGTCACTCATATTGGAGATGAATCCAACAAAGCGAATATTGTCATTAAAAGTAT
>JALSPW010000275.1 GCA_026985735.1 Saprospiraceae bacterium | reverse complement strand
TGATGCCGGTTTATAACGAGGAAAATACCATAAAAGAAATTCTTGACGAACTCAATGAACTGCAACTTATTGATAATATACACAAAGAATTATTGATAGTCAATGACTGCTCTAAAGACAAATCCGAAGAGATCATAAAACAATATATTCTGGATAATCCTTCTTTTGATATTAAATATTTTTCACAGGATAAAAACATGGGCAAAGGTGCCGCCCTTCACAAGGGGATAGCTGAAGCCTCCGGTGAATTTCTGGTTATCCAAGATGCGGATTTGGAATATGATCCTAGGGAATTCAATGAATTGCTGAGACCTATACTCAGAGGCGAGGCTGATGTGGTATACGGATCTAGATTTATGGGTAGCAAACCACACAGGATATTGTTTTTTTGGCATACGCTTGGTAATAAGTTTTTGACTTTTTTGAGCAATATGACCACTAATCTGAATTTGACGGATATGGAAACTTGTTACAAAATGTTTGATACAAAAATAATCCAAAGTCTCAATCTAAAGGAAAAGCGCTTTGGTTTTGAACCGGAAGTAACAAACAGGATATCACGGGTTAAAAATATCAGAATATATGAAGTAGGGATCTCCTACTATGGCAGAACATACGATGAAGGCAAAAAAATAGGCTGGAAAGATGGAGTAAGAGCCATATATTGTATATTGAAATATTGGATATCCGGTTAATATCGATATAATGTTTTCCTAAATTCAAAAGTTTTCCTTACATTTTTATAATATATCTCAGCTTCATCATGACTCAGTGTCTGAGCTCCGTCGGAAAAAGCTTTTTGAGGTGTTTCATGTACCTCGGTGATAACAGCATCTCCTCCTGCTATCACTCCTGCAAGAGCAACAGGTTCAACAAATTTACGAATACCTACACCATGTGAAGAATCGATTATGACAGGCAAATGTGATTTATCCTTCAAGACGGGAATACTATTTATATCAAAAGTATTTCGATATGATTTTTCGTATGTTCTGATTCCTCGTTCACATAGCAAAATATCTTCATTGCCATTGGAGAAAATATATTCGGCACTTGCCAACAATTCATCCAAAGTACCTGAGATACCGCGTTTGAGCATTACGGGTTTATCTTGTTTGCCCAAGGCGTCCAAAAGATTAAAATTCTGTGAATTTCTTGCTCCAACCTGAAAAATATCCACGTATTCGTACATTCCGTCTATTTGCTCCGGCATCATTACTTCCGTGATTATTTTTATGCCTGCTGCTTTACAATATTTATAAAATATTTTGAGTCCTTTGAGGCCAAGACCTCTAAAAGCATAAGGAGAACTTCGTGGTTTATATACTCCTCCGCGCATGATTTTTATATTGTTTTTAAGCAAGTGGGCGACTGTAATCTCTATTTGCTTTTCGGATTCTATCGAACAGGGGCCTGCCATTATCTGAAAGTTGCCCCCGCCTATTTTTACATCATCCCCCAAATCGATAACAGTATCCTGTGTTTTCCATTTTTTAGATACCAATTTGGAGGCTTCCAATACGATGTGTATATCTTTTACGCCCGGTAATACACCAATAGCTCTTATATCAAAATCTTTGTTTCCAACTCCGATAATATAATCACAGTACTGTGTTGATACAAAATTGGATTTATAACCGGCTTCGTTTATTTTATTTACAATATTGGATTTTTGTTCTTCGCTTATATTTTTTTCTAATTGTATAATCATTTTTTTAATATTTTATTTACAAAATTTTTGGTTTCTAAAATATAATTAGCAGAATTTTTTAGTGTTTTTATATATGCAGATCCTATTATTGCTCCATCGGCATATTTATTGGCTAATAAAAATTTATCCCGGCTTGATATTCCAAATCCGATAATAACTGGATTATTAAGATTGAGATTTTTTATTTTTTTGAAATACTCCGCTTGTTCATTAGTGAATTTATCTATTTTACCCGTTGTCGAAGAAGTAGATACCAGATATACAAATCCCGAACTTAATTTGTCAATGTATTTTATTCTGGATTCAGTCGTGGTTGGTGTTACCAAAAAAGATAGAGACAGATCATATTTATCAAATATTTCCTTATATTTTTTTTCAAAGTGTTCAGGTGGAAGATCGGGAATTATCATTCCGTCTATTCCTGTTTCAACACAATTGCTTAAAAATTTTTCTATTCCAAATTTCAACAACTGATTAAAATATCCCATGAAAATCAATGGTATATCAATTTTGTCTCTTATACGAGCGACCTGGTCAAAATATTTTTCAAGGGTTATTCCGTTTTTTAAAGCCACATTGCTGCTGTATTGTATTGTTTGTCCATCCGCCAAAGGATCAGAAAAAGGCATTCCCAATTCCAAAAAATTAACACCTGCCTGTGCCAGAGCAATAGCTAAATCAGGCATTGAATTTATAACCGGATACCCCGCTGTCAGATAAATGCTTAAAATATTTTCTTTCCTTCCAAATATGTTATTGATTTTTATTTTTCCCATTTTAATTATGGTTTTATTTGTAATTTAATCCGGTATTATATCGGTAGTATTCCATTGCAAATATGTTTCCATATCCTTATCCCCTCTACCTGATAAATTTACGACTACGATTTCATCAAGAGAAAATTCAATCATTTCCAGGGCAGCCAAAGCATGTGCCGATTCCAATGCGGGTATAATTCCTTCTGTTTTTGTCAGTAAAAATCCTGCTTTTACAGCTTGATCGTCGGTTGCCGTCAATACTTTGGTTCTTCCCGTTTCGATTAAATGCGCATGCAAGGGGCCTATACCGGGATAATCCAATCCCGCCGAAATTGAGTATGGTTCTATTATCTGTCCATCTGCAGTTTGCATCAATTTGGTCATACTCCCGTGAATAATTCCATCCGAACCCAAAACACTTGTGGCAGCCGACATTCCTGTATTTATCCCTTTTCCTCCGGCTTCTACGGAGATTAGCTCTACTTTTTTATTATTGATATAATGATAATATGCACCTGCCGCATTGCTTCCACCACCTATACACGTTATTATTTTATCAGGATAATCCCTACCTGTTTGTTCAGTCAATTGCAATTTCATTTCTTCGCTTATGACAGATTGAAATATCGCAACCATATCGGGATAAGGATGAGGACCTACTACCGATCCTATTATATAAAAGGTGTTTCCGGGGTTATTTATCCAATCCCTTATAGCCTCATTTGTAGCATCTTTAAGAGTTTTGCTACCGGATGATACCGGTCTTACCTCAGCTCCGAGCATTTTCATCCTTGCCACATTGGGTGCTTGTCTTTTTACATCTTTTTCTCCCATATACACAATACATTCCATATCCATTAAAGCACATACGGTCGCCGTAGCAACACCATGCTGACCTGCTCCTGTTTCAGCAATGATTCGGGTTTTACCCATTCTTTTTGCCAATAGAATTTGTCCAATCGTATTATTTATTTTATGGGCACCGGTATGATTCAGGTCTTCTCTTTTAAGAAAGATATTGGTATTATACCTTGCTGACAATCTCTTTGCAAAATATAGAGGCGATGGCCTTCCTACATAATCTTTGAGAAGAGATTTGTACTCATTTTGAAAATCTTCTTTTTCAATGATATTAATATAGTTTTGAGCCAGCTCGTTTATATTTGCAAATAAGAGTTCCGGTACAAATGCTCCTCCATAACTACCATAAAAACCGTGTTTGTCAATTTCGTAATTCATGTATAAAGTGTTTTAATTTTTTATAATTTTTTATTCCCGGTTTTATTTCAAATCCGCTATTGATATCTATTCCGGCAAATTGTGGATGAGTAAATTTTTTTATTTCCTGCAAATGTTCCGGAGAAATACCGCCGCTTAACAAAAACGGTTTATTCAGATTATACCGTTTCAAAATATTCCAATCAAAAATTTTCCCGTTTCCTCCTTTTAATTTTCCTTTTGTATCAAATAAAAAATAGTCCGCTGCATTCAAATAATTCATACATAAACCAAAATCAAAATCAATATCAATACTAAAGGCTTTAATTATTTTTTTTTCGTATTTTTTTAAATTCATACAATATTCCGGTGATTCTTTCCCATGTAATTGAAGATAATCAAGATGGAAACTCATTGCTTTTTTTACAACTTCATTTAATGAAGCATCAACAAATACCCCGACTTTGGATGTGGTATTGAAGTTTATTCTTTCAGGAATTAGCTGAGCAGATCTCGGGGATGACCGATAGAATATAAATCCCATCATGTTAATATCCAAATTCAATATTTCTTTTATATTGTCCGGTTTTCTCATTCCACAAACCTTGATTATAAATTCTTTTTTCATCTGATTAAAATTTTTATTTTTAAAATAATTTAATAAAAATTTGTAATACATTCATGTTTGTTTCATTTGTTTAAAAAATTAAGCTCATCTATAAAAGACTTACAAGCAAGAGCCGGATGAGGGGCTTTCATAAAACGTTCGCCTATTAAAAAGCCGGAAAATCCATAATTCATTAATTGCAATATATCTTGAGGTTTGGATATGCCACTTTCGGATATCCGGATTATTCCTTCAGGCAAATATTTGGATATTGCCTTTGAGTTTTCAATTGACACATCAAAAGTTTTGAGATTTCTGTTATTAATTCCTATCAGATTGATGTAATCATTTATTTTGGATAATTGATCTTTGCTGTGGATTTCCATCAACACTTCCAATCCTAAAGATTTTGCCCTTGATGCAAGATTCAGTATTTCATTTTTTTTCAGCACTTCGGCTATCAATAATATTACATCTGCGCCTATGCTTTTGGCTTCAAATATCTGATATTCGTCTATAACAAAATCCTTTCTTAAAACAGGGCAAAAATTAAATTTTCTGACTTTTGTCAAATCTTTATTGTCTCCTCCAAAAAACTTTTTATCAGTCAAAACAGACAATGCGCTCGCTCCGGCTTGCATATATCCCCTTGTTACTTCTTCAATGTCCGCATAAATATTTATATCTCCTTTTGAGGGAGATTTTCTTTTGAATTCCGCAATGATTCCCGATGCTCCATCGCGCTTGAGATATTCACTCAGAGATGCTGCCGGAGTATCAAAATATATACTTTTTTCAAGTAGTTTTACAGGGTATAATTCTTTTCTCTCCACTACTTCAATTCTTTTTGCTTTTAATATTTCATTTAATATATTCATATCTTATTTTTTATATTCAAATTATCATCTTTAGACTTTTCTTTGCCTTACCTCCGAGCAATGACTCTTTTGCTTCCTCAAAACAAGCGGCAAACGATATTTTATCATTATTCATGATTTTTATTGCCATAGCGGCATTAGCACAAACTACATTATTTTGTGCCTCCGTTCCTTTACCATCAATGATATTTCGGAAGATTGCCACTGCTTCTTCTACCGTATTTCCTCCAAATATTTCATCTTGTTCGATTTTTTTTAGTCCCAAATCTTGCGGTGAAAATAGATGTTCACCTCTGTTGTCTCTAAGAATAAAATCACTTGTAAGTGAGATTTCATCATAACCATCCAAATCATATATAACAGCATATTTTTTATTAATTTGCTTTTGAAAAAAATATTGGTACAATCTTGCAAGTTCTCTGCTAAATACACCTGTCAATTGATTTTTGGGTTCGGACGGATTGACCAGTGGCCCCAACATATTAAAAAATGTTTTCATTTTCATTTCCTTTCTTACCGGTCCTACAGCAGCCATTGCATGATGAAACAAGGGAGCATGTAAAAATGTAATATTGGCAATTTTCAATTGATCTTTCAAGACTTTTTCATCATTTGTAAATTTATATCCCATTGCTTCGAGCACATTGGACGAACCGCTTACCGAAGATACTCCGTAGTTTCCGTGTTTTGCCACTTTATACCCTGCTCCTGCAACTATAAATGAAGCCAAAGTGGAAATATTGAATGTGTTTTTACCATCTCCTCCCGTGCCGCACATATCAATAGTGTCAAACTCCGAGAAATCTATTTTTAGACACCTGTCCATTAAAGCTTCTCTAAAACCTTGTAATTCGTCAAGTGTGATACCTCGCATCTGAAATACCGAAAGAAATCCAACTAAATGAGTATCGGAAAATTCTTTGAAAGAAATCCGTTTCAATATTTCTCTTGCTTCTTCTTTGGATAATTTTTTATTTTCATGCAATCTTTCTAATATCTTCCTCATATTTATTTAAGCTTTTATAAAATTTTCGATAATTTTTTTACCCTCGTCAGTCATTATACTTTCGGGATGAAACTGAACTCCCCATATATCATATTTCAAATGTTTTATTGACATTATGCTATTATCGGGTGAAACCGAGGTGATCTTAAACTCTTTGCTTAAAGTCTCCGGATTGATTACCCAAGAGTGATATCTCCCTACCGCTGTTTGTTTGCCAATATTTTTAAGTATGCTGTCATCCTCATCTAAAATCTTAATATTGGTTTTAACACCATGATATACTTTTTTTAAATTAATCAATTCCGCTCCAAAAGCAACACCGATTGCTTGATGACCGAGACAAACACCGAGCATTTTCTTTTTGCCGGCATATTTTTTTATAGCATCTATCATAATTCCGGCTTTGTCCGGCAAGCCCGGTCCGGGAGAAAACACCAGAATATCAAACTCTTTTAGCTTGTCAATATTTATTTCATCATTTCTTTTTACTACAATCTCGGCATCTGTCAATTCTTCAAAATATTGTACGAGATTGTAAGTGAAAGAATCATAATTATCCAAAATCAATATTTTCATCTGTTTAAAATTTATTTGCTAATTTTATAGCTTTTCTCAAAGCTCCCAATTTATTATCTACTTCTTTCAATTCGCTTTCCGGTATTGAATCCACAACGATTCCGGCTCCGGCTTGATACTGCAACACTCCGTTTTGACTCAGAATAGACCTTATGGTAATGGCCGTGTTTATATCTCCGCTCAAACTGATTATTCCTATAGTCCCGCCGTAAAAACTCCTTTTATATTTTTCATCTTTATGGATTAATTCAAGGGCTCTGTATTTGGGTGCACCACTTAAGGTTCCGGCTGGAAAAGTAGCACCGAAAATATCAATCGCCTGCATTTTATCTTTTACTTTACCTATGACTTCGGAAACTATATGAATAACATGACTGAAATGCTGAATTTCTTTATATTTTACAACTTTCACTTTTTTACAGAATCTGCTCAGATCATTTCTTGCCAGATCCACTAACATAGTATGTTCTGCATTTTCTTTAGGATCATCACTCAATTTATCCGCTAATATTTCATCTT
>JALSPW010000274.1 GCA_026985735.1 Saprospiraceae bacterium | reverse complement strand
GTGGTCATAAAATCATTTCCGGATTTTTGGGATAAGCTGAATAAATTATAAAATAATACTTTTATTCAGGCATTTTATCCCAAATTTCAATATCATCAATCCATTGATGCTTAGGATTAGCATCTCCATATATTTGAGTTAAAATAATAAAATCAATAGGTTTGGAATTACGTGTTGTCGGTCCATGATGGTCACCGATTATTTTGCCATTAATTTTCCATAAAGCTCTACCATCATTACCTTCACTCCAATGCCAATAAAATTCTGTCTCAAACCATTCATTTATTGGTACAGGAACTGTTTTATTATCAATTTCCCAAATAGGGTGTTCGGGATCTTTATCACCCTGCCAGTGCCAGTAAGGAGTATTATCGTTTATGTCAGTATAAATAAATGCAATTAAACGAAAGCCATTATTTTGACCTTCATCATAGTCTTTTGTTTTATACTCAAAAAAAGTACGCCAGCTATCAGGTTGATATAAACTTGTGCTGTCCAACTTTATCCAATATTTAATGTATAAATCTTTTGTACCTTCGGTAATATTTAAAATTTCATAAGGACATTGAGTGTCTTTATGAAATTCATAATTTTCTTTTTGAAATAATACGGTTGTGGAATCTCCATTATGTCCTACAACACGTTGCAGCTCTGCAAAAGTTGCTTGATGATTATCGTCAGAAATATAATGTAAGCCACTATTGCTAGACCCTAAAATATTTATGGGCCAACTAAAACCGGTTTCAAAATCTTTGCCTTTAATATATCTATAATCTTCAAGATTTACATAAGCTATGTTATCAAGATATACTTCATTTTCAAATCCGGATTTAAATAAAAGTTTAGGTTGAGTACTATCATCAAATAATTTTTTTTGACAAGAGAAGCATATAAAAATTAATCCAATAATTACAATCGTTTTAGTTTTTTTCATAAGATATATTAATCCATTAAAAAGTTCTCTAATTTAAAGAACTTTTTTTACATTCCTTTCAATTCTTGAACCACTTTGGTTAGTGCTGCTTTTGCATCACCAAAGAGCATAGAAGTTTTGGGGTTATAGAATAGCTCATTTTCAATTCCTGCATAACCGGGTTTCATACTTCGTTTGTTTACTATGATATTTTTAGCGTCTTCTACATTTAATATAGGCATTCCGTATATCGGGCTGGAAGGATCGTTTTTGGCAGCCGGATTTACTACATCATTGGCTCCAACCACCAGGACGACATCCGTATTTTTAAATTCATTATTGATATCGTCCATATCTACCAATTTATCATAATCCACATTGGCTTCGGCAAGCAAGACATTCATGTGTCCGGGCATACGTCCGGCAACGGGATGAATGGCATATTTCACATCTATTCCTTTTTTAGTTAGTAGTTCTTCCAATTCATGCAAAACGTGTTGCGCTTGTGCGACGGCAAGTCCATAACCCGGCACGATAATCACTTTATTGGCATAGTTCAATAATATAGCGGCATCACTTGGACCGGCTTCTTTGATACTTCCTTGGATCTTACTTCCTGAACCCGCAACGGCTCCTTCTCCGAAAGCACCGAAAATAACTGCAGAAAGTGAACGGTTCATT
>JALSPW010000273.1 GCA_026985735.1 Saprospiraceae bacterium | reverse complement strand
CTAAATTTCCATTTTCTGCTAAATGCTTAAAATCAGTATGAATTAAAATTTCCGCTTGTTTTATAATATTTGCATTAAAAGCACCACACAATCCCCTATTTGATGTAACAACCACAATCAGCGCCTTATTCACATCACGTTCTTCGCCTAATTTCGAATTGACATCTCCGTCCAAATTAGAAATAATATTTATTAACATCTGATTAAGTCTATATGCATAAGGACGAAATCTGACTATATTATCCTGTGCTTTTTTCAACTTTGCAGCAGCTACCATTTTCATCGCACTGGTAACCTGCATAGTAGAATTTACGGATTTAATTCTTTCTCTTACTTCTTTTAATTTACCACTCACTGTTTAATATTAAAATTAACAATAATTATTTTTTTATGCTTTAAAATTGCCTGTCAAATCCTTTGTCACTGACTCGATAGTCTCGATTGCCTCATCAGTCAATTTACCTGAAGCAAGAGTGTCTAAAATGTCCTGATGATTATTTTCCATCGTCATCAAAAACATTTCCTCAAACTCTTTTACTTTATCAACAGGAATTCCCGTGAGCATTCCTTTGGACCCAACATACAATATTGCTATCTCTTTACCAACAGACATTGGTTGATACTGATTTTGCTTTAATATTTCAACATTTCTCCTACCATTCTCTATAATCTTCATAGTAGAAGCATCAAGGTCAGAACCAAATTTAGCAAAAGCTTCCAATTCTCTAAACTGCGCCATATCCAATTTCAAGCTACCTGCAACTTTCTTCATAGACTTAATCTGTGCCGAGCCCCCTACCCTTGATACTGATATACCAATATTAATAGCTGGTCTTATTCCCGAATTAAATAGATTTGATTCCAAAAATATCTGACCGTCCGTAATGGAAATAACATTGGTAGGAATATATGCAGAAACATCTCCAGCCTGCGTTTCTATCAAAGGTAAAGCAGTCAGCGATCCTCCACCTTTCACAAAAGGTTCTCCATTCTCATCTGTAGCATTTTTTATCGAATCAGGCAAATCATTCATGTTTCTTGCTACATCATCATTTTCTATAATTTTGGCAGCTCGCTCCAATAATCTTGAGTGCAAATAAAATACATCTCCTGGATAAGCTTCACGTCCCGGAGGCCTTCTCAACAACAACGAAACCTCACGATAAGCAATAGCCTGTTTGGATAAATCATCATAAATAATCAAAGCATGTTTACCTTGATCTCTAAAAAACTCTCCGATAGCAGCACCAGCAAACGGAGCATATACCTGTAAAGGTGCAGGATCAGCTGCTGTAGAAGACACTATGATTGTATATGCCATAGCACCGTGTTCTTCCAAAACTTTAACTATCTGTGCCACTGTTGATCCTTTTTGACCGGATGCTACATAAATGCAGTAAACAGGTTCACCTTTTTCGAAATTTTCTTTTTGATTAAGTATTGTATCGACCGCAATGGCAGTTTTACCGGTCTGTCTGTCACCGATTATCAATTCTCTTTGTCCTTTTCCAATTGGAATCATCGAATCAATAGCTTTAATACCGGTCAATAGAGGTTCATACACAGGTCTTCTGTATATAACTCCCGGAGCTTTTCTCTCCAAAGGCATTTCATATTTTTTACCACCTATCGGCCCTTTACCGTCCAATGGCTGTCCTAACGGATTTATAACTCTTCCAACCATCTCAAAACCTACATCGATTGAAGCAATCTTCCCAGTTCTCTTAACAGAAGAACCTTCTTCGATATGATCTCCGGGCCCTAACAATACCGCACCGATATTGTCTTCTTCCAGGTTCAGTACCAAAGCTTCCGTACCTGTTTCAAACTGTATTAATTCTCCCGCTTGAACATTGTTTAATCCATATATTCTGGCAATACCATCTCCAACCTGGAGAACAGTTCCTACTTCTTCCAATTCAGCTGCAGACTGAGTTCCTGCAATTTCTTGTTTTAATATAGCTGTAATTTCATCTGGTTTGATATTCATCATAATCTAATGATTTTGTTGTGTTATATTACTTTAATATATTTTGTTTCAATAATATTTTTCTCAATAGCTTTGAGCTTGGTTTTTACGCTTGAGTCTATTAATTTATCATTAATTTTAATAATAAATCCACCCATTATACTTTTATCAATATGAGTATTGATTTCCATATTTTCTTCAATCAAAGAACTTTTTTTCAAAACATCCTTTAATTTGGCAATAAATTCATCAGGCATTTCCGATGCTGTAGTAAGTTCTATATCTGTAATCTTTTGCATAGATTTATACTGAAGCAGTATATCATCCATGATAAGTGGTAAAAGACTTTCTCTTCCTTTCTTGACAACTAATTCGAGGAATCTATAAAATATCTTATTTACCTTATTTCCAAATAATGCAGAAAATACTTTCAATTTGGTAACAGGTTTATATATGGGATTTCTAAGCAATCTCATAAAACCCCTGTTTTTTGCCACCATCTTAAAAAACTTCGCATTTTCAATCACTTCTTCCAATATCCCTTGTTCCTGAGCAAGTTCAATAATGGATCTGGCATATCTACTTGTTATTTTGTGTACCGACATCTTAGTTTAGATTCAATTTGTTTACCAATGATTCTGCATATTCCACTTGAGATTTGTCAGAAGATAAATCTTTTTCCATCACTTTTTCAGCAATTACCAAAGCCATAGATCCGATTTTATTTTTCAAATCAACAAAAGCAGCTTCTTTTTCATTTTCTATTTCAGATTTTGCCTTTTCCACAATTTTACCCGCTTCGGACTTTGCTTTTTCTTTTGCTTCAGCTAATATTTTATTATGCATTTCTTTTGCTTCGGCTAAAATCCTGGACCGTTCTTCTCTGGCTTGCTGAAGTATTTTCTCATTTTCACTTTTAAGTTTATTCATTTCTTCTCTGGCCAATTTTGCTTGGTCAAGTGAATCCTGAATACTTTTCTCTCTATCCTTTAATGCATTCGCGATAGGTTTAAAAGCAAATTTGCCAACTAATACCCAAAACAAAATAAAAATAATTATCGCCCAAAAAATTAAACCCGGTTCAGGTCTGATAATACTAAAATCCGCTAAAAATATCATATCAAATTATTATTTAATCTTTAAAAATCACTTAATTACTAAAAAAGCGGCTCTCAACCATTCGTTGAGAGTCACTTTTAAATCTTACTATACAAAGAATGATAATACCAAAGCAATCAATGCAACTCCCTCAATCAAGGCAGCCATCAAAATCATGTTTGCTCTAATATCACTTACAGCTTGAGGTTGACGAGCAATAGCTTCCATGGCTTTTGCTCCAATCAATCCAATACCTAATCCTGCTCCAATTACAGCTAATCCAGCTCCAACTGATGTAATAGTTCCAATCATAATAGATAATTTTATATAATTAATTAATGATGTTCTTCAATTGCCGCACCGATATATGATGCAACTAACATCGTAAATACAAACGCTTGAATAAATGCTACCAACAATTCCAAAGCCATCATAAACATAGACAATGGAATCGCCAATGCCATTCCGGTTATCGAACCACTAACACTTGCTCCGGCATTACCAAAAATAAATATAAGACTTATAAATACCAATACAACCATGTGACCCGCAGATATATTGGCAAAAAGCCTGAGCATCAATGTAAATGGTTTAATAAACAAACCTAAAAATTCTATCGGTGTTAATATTGTAGCTTTAACCCACCATGGCACTCCCGGCATCCAGAACACATGTTGCCAATATGTCTTTTTCCCACTAATATTAACGATAAAAAAAGCAATCAATGCCAATCCCATTGTAATAGACATATTTCCGGTAGTATTTGCTGAACCTAAAAAAGGTATCTGCCCTAACAAATTTAATGTCAATATAAAAAAGAAAATGGAAAGTAAATAAGGTAGATATTTGTTATATTTCTCTCCAATGAAAGGCCTTGCAACCTCATCCCGTACAAATAAAATAATAGGTTCAAAAAACGATTGCACCCCTTTGGGAGCACTATCCGCTCTCTTTTTATAATCTTTTGCTATTTTCGTAAATAACCAAAACAACAAAATAAAAGACAATAACATAAATACAACATTCTTGGTAATGGAAAAATCATAAAAAGAAGTAATTCCTCCTCCAAGATAACCACCATCCCATGTACTTCTGGGATTAAGTTTGTATTCTTTACCATCAATAATCGCATACTGAACTTCTTTGGTCTTGCCATCAACTTTTTCCATCTTCCTTTCAATCCCATCAACATGAAATTCACCCATCGGAAAATCCTTATCTGCAATTTGATATATTGTACCCTCCGATAAAACATACCTATTATACCCTTTGTGTCCGGTTCCATGGTGTCCTATTTCAAATTTTGAGGTCATGAAAATATCCCAACCTTGCCCGGGAGAATATAATATCGCAGGTAATGGAATATTTGCTCCCATCACACTATAAACATTATGATTACCAATATGATGGAAAATAGTATTTTTCAACTCATATTCTTCCTCCGCTTTTTGCTCATGAACTTTTTCGAAATGCTCAGCACGCTTTTCGTTTTTTTGCTGCAATTTTTCACTTTCATTATGATCTTGAGCATATAAACTAAACACTCCGAATACAAGGAAAAACAGTACCAATTTGATTGATTTATGCATAATTTTTGTCTTCTCGTTTTAATTTGGGCACAAAGATAAAATATATTTTAATTTATAAAGAATATAATTTATTTTTTTATTGAATTATTTTTTCTACTTCATCCGAAAGACAATTTTCAGATGAGAATTTAATCATTTCCCTTGTAAAAAATTTAAAATGATTTTTATTCAAATTCCACTTTCTCACTTGAGTAACTTATTTTATAAATACGATACAATTTTCATAATTCATCTATTTGAAATTTTGAATTAAAAAAAATTAATGTATATTTGTGGTCAGCATCTGCTACAATCTGATATGAATTTCAAAAAAGAAGATATAATTTTTATTATTAATCCCAATTCGGGAAGGAGAAAACCGGATGGATTAATTAAAAAAATAAAGAAAATAGATAATGCATTCAATATTTATATATCAAAAGATTTAGACGATTTTAATAACTTCATCACAAAGAATATAAATAAATACAAGGTATTTGTAATTGCCGGAGGAGATGGCACAATAAATGAAACTTCCAAACACTTATTCGCAAGAAAAGACAAAGCTCTTGCTATCATACCATTAGGCTCCGGTAATGGTTTTGCCAGAGAAATGGGATTCCAAATTAAACTGGAAGAACTTGTAGAAGCTATATTGAAGGGGGATACTTTTGACTGTGATGTTATAGAAATAAACAATAGTAAATTTATTAATGTCGCAGGAATAGGATTTGATGCTTGCGTAGCACACATTTTTGACAAAAGGAAGAAAAGAGGTTTATTAAATTATATTTTCGCCACTATTGAATGCCTGACTAAATTTAAAAATTTTAAGGCAACTTTGCAATTTGAAGATAAAGAAATCAATAAAAAATTCAGTATGATCACATTTGCCAATACCAGACAATTTGGCAATAATGCATACATCGCACCAAAAGCAATTCCTCATGATGGCAAACTGGATATAGTTATGATCGAACCATTACCCATTCATCATTATCCCCGCTTAATTTATAATATGTTCAGAGGAAAAATAAAAGATTCAAAATATATAAAACATAAACAAATTAGTAATGAATTAGTATTGAATACAGACTTCAAACAGTTTCATTTGGACGGAGAACCTATGATTTTTAATGGTAATTCAAAAATAAAAGTTCATAAAAAATCTTTGAGACTTGTAAAAACAGAGAAATTAAAATTTAAGTGACTCTTTATAATTAATTTGTTTACAACCTGTGTTTGAACATAATATCATTAAAAATTTAATATTAATACAAATCACTGAAAATTTAATTTTTTTTTATTTTTTATTTTTCATTTTTTTTACTACCTTGCATTCGCAAAAGTTTAAAAATTATTTATTAAAAATTAAACAATTTATTATGAAGCGAAAACTTACTATTCCATTTATCCTCTTAATAATGGGATTTACTCTTCATTTATTTGGACAACGGACGATTAAAGGGACTATCACATCGTCTGAAGGAGAACCTTTAATAGGAGCAAGCATCTCTATAAAGGGAACAAATTCAGGAACAATTTCCGATATTGATGGAAAATATGAAATAAAAGCCAAAAACGGTGATATATTGCAATTTTCTTATATCGGATTCAATACACGAGAAATCGAAGTCAAGAATCAAGAAACTATCGATGTGGTTTTGACTCAAGGTGTTCAACTTGAAGAATTGGTTGTAACTGCTCTGGGAATTAAAAGAGATAAAAAAGCTCTTGGTTATGCAGTCCAGGACGTCAAAGGGGATGAAGTCTCCGAAACGAATCCTAACAATATAGTATCCGCTCTTTCCGGTAGAATCGCAGGTGCGCAAATCGTTACTTCTTCTGGTCAGGTCGGCGCTTCATCTACAATCAAAATAAGAGGAAATAAAACTTTCACCGGATCAGCCCAACCACTTTTTGTTGTTGACGGCACACCTATCATGAATAGTATCTCTTCTGCAAGGTCATCTACCACTTACACTGATTTCGGTAATGCAGCTATGGATATAGATCCTTCCAATATTGAAAGTATTTCCGTATTAAAAGGAGCTAGTGCTGCCGCTCTTTATGGAAGTAGAGCTGCAAACGGTGTAGTTCTGATAACAACCAAAAAGGGGTCAAAGAAAAAAGGAATAGGAATTGATTTCAGTACTTCGTTAGCATTCGATGATGTTTATATCCTTCCAAATTATCAAAATGAATACGGACAAGGTAGAAATGGAAGCGAATATGAATGGAAATTGAAATATCCCGATTTAACTTATCAGGAATTTCATGATAAAAGAGAATTCAAATGGGCGCTCGATGGTAGCGGAAGAAGAATGGACTGGGATGAAAGCTGGGGATCAAGATTAGATGTCGGACTTATGGTTCCTCAAATGGATTCCCCGCTTGATGAAAACGGCAAACCTATTCCCACTCCATGGATTTCACATCCTGATAATGTGAAAAATTTCTACGAAACAGGTATTACATCCGGAAATAATCTCGCTTTCACAGCAACTGGAGATAAAGCATCGGGTAGATTAACTTTCGGATATACCGATCAAAAAGGAACATCTCCCAATACTGATCAAAAAAAGATAAATTTAGGACTTAATACCGGTATCAAATTGACAAAAAAACTTAAAGTTGATGCTAATATAAATTATATTCAACTTAATAATAAT
>JALSPW010000272.1 GCA_026985735.1 Saprospiraceae bacterium | reverse complement strand
TTATTTGAAACATTACAAATGAAGACGTAAGTTAAAATCTGAAAGCATGCGATAGCATGACTTCAAAGCCGGCTTTTTAATTCACCATTCATCATTCACCATTCATTTTTTACCTTCCAAACTTTGAACTTTTACCTTTGCACTTTGCACTTTGAACTTTGTCCTTTATCCTTTGCACTTTTTTACAAAGTCTGTTATTTAGAGTTTAAGGATACCATAATTTTTTTTTAAAATCCACAATTTTATTATCTTCGATTTTTATACCTTCAGATTCCAATAATTTTTGCATCATACCTGGTGCAGGGAAATGATTTCTTCCCGTTAATTCACCATTTCTGTTTACCACTCTGTGTGCAGGAACAGGATTATCTGCAGAAAAACTTTTGTTAAGAGCCCAACCAACCATTCTAGCGGAACCCAATTCCAGATATGTGGCGATAATACCATAAGTTGTCACCTTACCTGCCGGAATTTTACGTGTCAGATCATAAACTTTTTGAAAATAATTATTTTCTTTCAATGTATTGTTATCTGTTGTGAAATTATTATTAATTTGAAGAACCGAGAATTACATCGACTTTTAATTCTTTATTATTTCTTAAAACCGTTAGTTGAACTTTATCCCCCGGTTTATATTTTTCCAAAGCAAGAATTAAATCGGTATTATTTTTTATTTTTTTATCGTCTAATGAAATAATAATATCTCCTAAGCTTGAATTAGTCATTCCTTTTAAGCCGGATTTGCTTGCCGGTGAATCGGGAAAGATACTAGAAATTATCGCTCCGTTTTCTACTCCAAATCCACGCTTATAATTTTCTGCAACCATACTCACTCCTATTACAGGCCTTCTGACTTCTCCATATTTTAAAATATCGTTAACTACCCAATTTACTACATCAACAGGAATAGCAAATCCTATTCCGGATGATGCACCTGACGGGCTGTAAATTGCGGAATTGACACCTATCAATTCCCCTGCAGAATTTAATAATGGTCCCCCTGAGTTGCCGGGATTTATAGCAGCATCAGTCTGTATGATATCGCGGATAGGAATACGCGCCTGGGATTGAATTTCACGTCCCAAAGCACTGATCACACCTGTTGTCAATGTATGATCCAAACCATAGGGATTACCTATTGCCATAACAAATTGACCTACAATTAGATTATTTGAAGTGCCTTTTTTGATTGCTTTTAGTTTTTCTTTCGGTGCATCTATTTTCAATACCGCTATATCTTTTTCTTTTGCCACACCTATCAGTTCCGCTTGCCAAGTCGAATGGTCACTTAAGGTTATTTCCGCTTTACTTGCATCCTTTATTACATGATAATTGGTAACTATGTGGCCATCATTATCCCAAATAAATCCCGAACCGGTACCCCGCGGGATTTCATAAACATTTCGTGACCAATAATCTCTTTGATATACGGAAGTGGTAATAAAAACTACTGAAGGGGATGCTTCCTGAAATAATGTTACTATTGCTTTTTCATTTTGTTTAAGTATATCCAATGGAGAACCGGTCATTATACCGGAATTTGATTTTTTTTCAATATATACCGTGTCTTTTTTAGGAGACATTTGCGCCCCGGCTATAGATGATTTTACCTCTTTTAAACCTTCTGATTGTGATTTATTATTTTTACATGAATATGCGGAAATAATCATCACCATTAAAAATATTATTGAAAATTTTATAGTTTTCATTTTTTCATTTTTTATTTATTAATCATTCAATAGACGTAAAAACGATTGAAAAAGTATGTTTAATTATAAAAAATATAATGTTTTTAATAATTGGTTAACAGACGGATTATTTTATTTTTTAAAAAAAGAAAAACAGCAGGAATGTGAGAACAGAAAAGATTGTTTTTAAATTTTAAGAATTTTATTTTTACTAAACATAAAAAAATACTGCAATAAAATGACAAATACTTCCCAATAATACAAAAACATGAAAAATTGCATGATTGTATGGCATGGAATTTTTAAGATAAAAAATAGCTCCAATGGTATATAATAAACCTCCTGCTAATAACCAAATTAATCCGGAAAGCGAAAAATTATTCACTAATGGATATATGGCAATTAGAACAATCCAGCCCATAATAACGTAAATTATTGTTGATAATTTATCGAATCTGCCTGTATAAAAAAGTTTTAAGATTATTCCTATAATTGCTATTCCCCATATTACTCCAAACAAACTCCAGCCCCAAGGACCATGTAAAGTAACTAAAGTAAATGGAGTATATGTACCGGCTATCAAAACATAAATAGCAGAATGATCAAATACATTTAACGTTAATCTTAATTCAGGTTTTCTTGTAATATGATATGTCGTCGATGCAGTATATAAAATGACTAAGCTGGTTCCATAAATACTAAAACTCACAATATGCCAAACACTTTGGTATAATGATGAAAAAATCACTAAAATTGTTAAACCGGCAATGCTTAATAATAAGCCTGTACCATGTGTTAAAACATTCCAGAATTCTTCTTTTTGATCATAAGTTTTTGATAAAATAGTCATTTTATGTTTTATTGTTGTAGGTGTTAAATAGTGCCTGTTCATAAATCCAATAAAAATCCGAGGATATTATATGCAGATATTATTTAAACTTTAAGTTAAATTTTTTATTTTAAATTTTAAGAATATATCTTATCCGTGGAAGATTTTTCTACGTGGAATTAATTTTTCCAAAGGTTTTTTGTATATTATGTACCCTGCATATATATTCCATGCACCGGCCAAAATCGCTCCAAAAGCCAAAATATAGTATTTGTTAGTACCAAAATACGTAAATATCGTGATTAAAATCCCAATTAAAAACAGAACAGAGCCGAAAAATATTAAAGTTAAAGCTTTGGATTTTTACTGTTTTGCAAGTTTGTAATTTGCGGTATGGACGCTAATATGGCTTTTTGCTTTAAGAATAGCCTCATTGGAAAACGAGTTTTTTCTTTTTTCCAATTCTTCAAATATCGAATCATAATCGAGACCCATGAATGCCATTTCTTTGACCAAGTTGATTAATTTGTTATTTTCCAGTTTTAGACTCATAGTTATTTTTTCTATAATACCGGTTTTTATACCTTTTAAAATAATATTATTCTTTTTGTAACTGCCTTGTCGTTTATTTTAAGTTTTAAAAAAAATATTCCTTTTGGTAAATTATCACAGGAATAATTCAATTGATAATCTCCGGTTATTTGCTTTTTATCTAATATTGTTTTTATTTTATTTCCATAAATATCAAAAATATCCAATTTCACATTGCAATAAACAGTATTTCCAGTGTTTGAAGCGGGAATTGAATATTTTATAATTGTACTTGACACAAATGGATTGGGATAGTTATTGAGTTTTAAATCTGCGGTAGCAAAATTAACGTTTACTATTTTTGTGGCTTTCTTTTCTTTAAATTTAAATAGCTTACCACCTCCTTTTCGCAGATGTACTATGAAATTTGCTCCTGTTGTATCGTTTTCAAAAGGCACATCCTGCCATTTGTTGATAGTGACATCAAAATATAACAAACTATCCAAAAAATGATTAATATAAATATCTGTTAGTATAGAATCTTCATAATTTTTATTCATTAACATAAAGTAATTTTCTTTATCGTATTCGTCTTTAAATGCTCCTACAACCAAATCCGTACTATCTGATACTTTCAAATATATATTGGTAGTATCATTTGTTTCGCCGGTAGGGTCGTTAATGGTATGATAAACATCGGTAGTAGTCAAGTGAAACATAATATCTTTCAATGAATCTATTTCGTCGTTAATATTTTGAAGAGAAGGGTAAATAATATCCTTATCGGGGTTTTCTATCACTCCCCAATCACAACAATCCCAGTGAAACCAAACTATGCCATGCACTCCGTAAACCAATGAAGAATATACCAACCAGCGATGTTCCGCTTCGTTTGGTGTTCGCCAATCCAAATGCTCCCCATCACCCGGTGAATCCCAAGAAACACTTGTACCGTTGGTTCCAACTGCCTGAATAATATTGCAAAAAGGGATATTGTATTTTACGGCTTTTTTTCTTATACGTGCTATTTGTTTGAAGTATTCTTCGTTATCGTCGGACTGATTATAAAAGTTGTACCTATCGTAACTTAATAATCGGATATTGGTTTTTTGTATAAAACTTTCAAGATAATTTTCATCACCTTCTTCAGGAGTATTATCACCTTCTTCATTTTCAAAATATGGCCAAAGATTTACAAAACAAAGACGAGAAGGATCTTTTTCTTTTATTCTCGCTACAACTTTTGCTATATTGTCAAAGGCGTTGGCATACGGTTCATCACAGATGTAATAACCTGTCAAATTGGGATCTGATTTGTATTTATCAATTGCATCATCAAGTTGTTTTAATAATTCATCCGTGATTTCCGGTGGTGCTTCATCATTACTTCCTCTCAATAAAAACTCGATGTCGTCGTCTTCACCACCAATAGACTGATCTACGCTTAGGTAATATTTGAATCCGTAATCACGAACTTTTTGTACAAGTTCGTCATCGTCTCTCACCCAAAGAAAATTATTAAAATTTGCATTTTTGTAATCAATAAATACAGAATCTTCATAAGGAGAAGATCTCCAAGCATAAGGAGGATTGTATGCGCTGATTAAAAATTCCTTTAATACAGGTTTTCTTTCTTGTGAATGGAGGATATTTATAAACGAAATTAATACAAGTGTAAATATTATTTTGAATTTTAACATGATTTAAAAATTATTATTATCAAATATTCTATATGAGTAGGTATGTTTTTTTAAATACAATATCCGAATAGTTACAAAAATACTTTGATAACAAATACTAATCCAAAAAAATTCATAAAAAAACATTATAATTTTAAAATTTATATGTTTTTTTGTAAGTTGTGTTTATTCACCAAGTGCTTTATTTTTTAAATTTTAATGATTTTATGGGCAGACACTGAATAATATTATTATAAATAAAAACAATGATGTTATTAAAATTAAAACAAGTTATTGGTAAAGGTAGTCAAATTATCGTAATTTTTTTGGTGATAAGTATTTTTATTCCTGGTTTTTCATTGGCTCAATCGATTTTATACGTTGCTGGTGACGGTACTGGTGACTTTAATTGTGATGGAGTAAGTGATCAAATCGAAATTAATGAAGCTTTGGATTCCGTGGCCACAGACCCGAATTTGACTACGGTATATCTTAAAGGTGACTTCCGCTATACAATAGATGAACCTGTGATTATATCGAGTAATACGATTTTCACCGGAGATTCTACCGCTGTATTGTACCTCAAAGATAGTGTCGGTTGGTGGACTCACTTCAAACCGGTGATAGGACAAAAAAATGCTGCAGCTTGGGATGCTTGGGGGCAAGCGGGAGATAGTATTTCAAATGTGGAAATCTATGGTTTTGAAATCAATGGAGGAAACCAATTGGAGCCGGCAGGAGATACATATATTCCGTTGATTCATTTCTATTTTCCCCAAAATATATCTATTCATGATATGCATTTGCAAGCCAGCTATTGGGATGTAGTACGTATGACTTCCAATGCAAATGATGTAAATATCAATACAAAAATCTATAATAACCGTATAGAAGATGCCGGACATGAAGGTATTTGTTTTGTAAAAGTTACCCATTGTTACGCTTATAATAATACGATATTGCATACCCGAACCAATTGCGGAATAAGAGCTAAAGATACAGATACCATATATCTACACGACAATATAATCAGCAATTCTTTTATAAAAAATCCAAGTGGATATACCGGTATTTTGGTGGAAAACAAACATGACCCGTTAGGAAAGGCTGAAATATACGGTAACGTCATTTATGGGAAAAACGGTGGTATTCATCTTACCGGTGATGGGGCAAGTTATCCGATTGATTCACGAAAAAATGCACATATTTATCGCAATAAACTTTATAAAATAAATAAACTTACCAATGGTTCCGGATTTGAAATGGAAGGAGGTATCAAAATAGACGGTTTTCAAAATACCGTAATAGAAAATAATGTTATAGAAAGCGGAGAATCGGATGGTATCGTTTATCAAGGTACTTCCGGAGGTAGTTCAGGCTATACAACGATTGTAAAAAACAATATCATTATCAATAACAAAGAATATGGTATTAGCAATGAAGAAAGCGCTAACCACAGTTTTATAGCGAATAATAACCTGGTTTATAATAATACTTCGGGCAATTATTATCAATGTTCTTCATCCGATGATGTAAATAGCGAACCTTTATTCGGACATACCCATAGCACACTCAATAATTGGCACCATATAGTAGCCACATACAGCAATTCTACTGAAACATTCAAATTATATGTTGACGGTAAAAAGCATGCAAGTAAGACATTGCCTGGATTCGGGTCAATAGGTACTAATTCATATTATTTATATCTCGGAAAATATCTTGGAATTGATTATTATCAATATCAGGGTAGAATGGATGAATTGGCAATTTGGAATAAAGCGCTAACACAAACTGACGTGGCGACTCTTTACAATAACGGTCAACCACAAGATATCACAGGTAGTTTAACCAATGATATGCAAGTATACCTTCAAATGGAAAACAATTGGAATGACAGTAGTGGAAACGGTTATAATGCAGTAGATAGTACCGCAAGTTTTACATCTGATGCTTTTAACGGTTCTTATGCAGGATGGTTTGACAGCACTTTGGTTCAATATCCTTATACTTTATCAACAACCAACGGTTTAACAATTTCGGTTTGGGTTTACAGAACAAGTACTACAGAAGAACTTCAAACTATTGTGAACAAAGGTAGTCAATCGCACAATGATCATATTTGGTTGTATTTTCAAAAAGAAAGTGTGGTATTTGAACTAGGTAATGGTACTGACAGATATAGTCTGGAAGCCAATGTGATCAATCCTGAGGATTTTGATTATCATTTGAAATCGCAAATAGGAAGGTGGGAAAAAGATAGGTGGGTAAAGGATACCGTAACAAGTCCTTGTATTGATAATGGAGATTTATCGGATGATTATTCCAATGAATTGGCTCCAAACGGCGAAAGGATTAACATTGGTATTTATGGCAACACTGTTGAAGCCTCCAAGAGCATTCCGGATGTTTATTATGTAAAACCTACAGGTGATGATTCCAATTCGGGACTTAGTATTGCGGATGCTTGGCAGACTATAGCGTATGCAGCTTCGTCCTTGAGTCCTGTCAAAGCCGGAGATACTGTTCTTGTGCTACAAGGCACATACAACGAAAGAGTTATCTTTGAGAAATCAGGTATGGATAGTGTTTATACCGTATTTAAAAATTATCAAAATG
>JALSPW010000271.1 GCA_026985735.1 Saprospiraceae bacterium | reverse complement strand
CTTCAAATTAAGATATTTCGCAGATTCACCAAGTGTCGGAGCTTTTGAATACAACGGTATATTTAAGGATTTTACCGGTGAACCGGGTACTACATGGTATTATCATTTAAACATTCCCGGAGATTATCAAACTATAAATATTAGGGCTAAAGACATTAAAGACAATAAAGAAGTAGCAATGATAGATAACAATGCTTATTCTTATGATTTTAGTGGAACCATAATGAAATTAAATCTTTTTACGACAGATGACATTACTTATATCGGTAGTATAGATGATATTGAAAGAGATTTTAAAATATTATATGATTACAACTTAAAAACCAACGATACGCTATTCTCTACAAGCTATTATTGCTCAAATCCTTTTAAATCGTTAATTGATAGTGTAAGATTAGAATTCATGGCAGGAAAAGTTAGAAAAATCCTCTATACCTCTCCTAAATCAATCAATGCTGGTGATAATTGCAAGTACTATTTCGGTAAACCGGGAAAATTGATTGAAGGTATTCATTCGGTAAATTCTTTTATACTGGGAAATGAATATTTGTATAATAATAATACCGATAGTCTGCGTTGCTATTCATATACTAATGACAAAGGAATTGAATATACAACCCATTTTCTTGATCCCCCTTGTGACAAAATAATTGTCGGAACTAATGACTTACCCTACTTTTCTATTGAAATATATCCAAATCCTGTGACAGACCATATCAAGATAAGTTTGCCAACTCAGGCTAATTGGGAGAGGTGGAGCATATACGATATAAACGGACTGAAGATAAAAACAGGCATGATAAAAACACAAAAAGATATAGAAATATCCGGACTAAACACACTGCACAATGGGATGTATTATATGGTAGTACGAGGTAAAGAAGGCATGGAAAGAGCAGGAAAGTTTGTGGTGGAGTAAAAAGTACAAAGAACAAAATGCAAATTACAAAGGATAAAGTTTAAAATTCAAAACTATTTTTACCTTTAAGAAGTTAAGAATAGTTATGGTTTATTTTTACTGCTTAATGTTCCTTACTGTCTTAATGGGGTTTTAAAGTTAAAAGCGCTAAATATCAATAAAATCACTATTTTTAATAACAAACTCAGAGTAGCGAGTTACATCTCTTTAGAGCTTGTCCAACGCTTGCCGAGGGTGAATAAAAGGGCACGGGGTGCAAGAAAGTTTAAAGTATAAACAATTTTTTTTGTATCTTTGCCTAATAAAGCTATCCATTATGAAAAAACTGCCGATAGGAATACAAACATTCAGGGATATTATAACAGAAGGTTTTGTTTATGTAGATAAAACAGAGATAGCTTATGATATAATTACCAAGGGGAGATATTATTTCCTGTCCCGTCCACGCCGTTTTGGCAAAAGCTTGTTTTTGGATACACTAAAGGATATTTTTGATTGCAAAAAGGAGCTTTTTAAGGGACTTGATATCTATGAAAAATGGGATTGGGAGGATAAATATCCTGTTTTGCGTGTAAGTCTCGGTTCCGGAGTGGAAAAAGATATAAATCAACTTTATCCGCGGTTAAGGTGGATATTGAAAAAAGCAGAAAGGGATTTGGAAATAGATTGTGAATCAAATAATCCGGTGGAATGCTTTCAGGAATTGATATTATC
>JALSPW010000270.1 GCA_026985735.1 Saprospiraceae bacterium | reverse complement strand
ATTTAACACGAACAACGAAACCCCAAAAATACCACAAAAAGCCGCAACGTTTTCGCGGTCGGGTGGAAAAGTTGGTTATATGTGATATCTTTATAATTTGTCAAAATGGAATTTAAATTCTCTTACTTTTGTTACAAATGTCATTTTTTGGGGCTGATACTTATGACGATAAATATTTACTTTTGATTGCTCCGGGTTAAAATCAAGTTCGATATAGCTGTTTTTTCTTTTGTCATTATCTTGGCATAAAGAACCAGCCATAACCAATAGTGTTTCTTGTTTAGAAAAATTATTTAATTCACTAATAAATTCAGAATATTCTGGCAATCCATACAAATAATTTTCAAATTCTTTTTTTGACTTAAAATTCGTAGCTAATTTTAAAGTGTTTGGTCTCTTCTTTTTTATAAATTGGTAAGCAATTGAATCAATTTGTCTAAGGTATTTCCCATTTATTTGTAAATTTTCATAATCATTTAGCCTGCTTGTATTCAAATAAAATTTCCTTAAAGTTTTACCAAATCCTTTTTTGGAAGGAAGTAATCTAATTAATGATTTTAGTGGTAAAACATCATAGAAATCCTCATGAATATGCCCAAATAACACAAAATCAATTTTTTGTTTTATAATCCAGTCTATAAATATTTTTGATCCTTCCAATATTAAATTCCAATCTTTTTTTACATTTGGTGGGAAGATTGGATTATGATGGAGCATAACAATTCGCAAATTAGATTTTCTATCTCTCAAAAACCCTTCGGCCAAGGCATATTGTTCCTTTTCAATAATACCTCTGCCTAATTTTTTTGCAAGAGTATATGCGTTCTTTAAATATGTAGAATCAAAAGCAATGATTGAAATTGAAAATCCATCATGTTCTATAAATTTTGTAATTGGATATGGATCAAAAATCCCAAAAGATTCATTAAAATTTACAAGGCTGTTTTTGCCTAGTATTTTACTATTATAAGAATCATGATTTCCTGGAATTAAAATAACTTTTTCCTTAGGTAATTTAAGCCCGATTTCATCCGTAATTTCTGAGTTATTATTCTCAAATAGAAATTGTTTTGCTAAATTAAAGCTTTTAATATCACCCTTTTTTGATAAATCTCCAGTAATAGCACAAATATAATTTCCAATTGTATTTTCTTGTCTTAGCTTAAAATGTTTTCGGAATGCTCCCCAAACTTCAATATTGTGACCTCTAAGTCCTTCAAAGAAATTTTGTTTTGGTAATAATTCAATATCAATATGCAAATCAGATAAATGAAATATTTTAATCATAAACTTCCCTTATTTAAACTACATATAACGGCGTTGCTTTTCACCCGTCCGCCCTTAACTGCAATGTTGGATAAAAAGCCAATGCCTATAATCAGTAAAAATTTATTTTATTATATAAACTTTAACTACAATTTTAAATTACAAAACCAAACTAAAAAACTGCACAAAAGCCACACAAATACGGCGGTCGGGTGCAAAAGCTGGTTATACACTTTTATAAAAAATGATTATAGCCTAGACTTAATCCTATTCCAAAAAATCCAGTTCTATCCTTAAATGATGTCGAGCCTTTCAATATTATTCCAATGATATTACCATATTTTAATTCAAATCCAATTCGCGGTAAAGATTGATTTGGGTAGTAATCTGGTGCATTACTTTCATAATAACTCATTCCACCCAAAACGTCCATTGTAAAATAATCTAATGTGTTACTTAATCTTAAATATAAATTGTAATTAGTAAATGGGGAACCATGAGTTGTACCACCAAAATCACCCAACATATAATTTTCAATACTAAATCTTGTACCAATACAAATATTCTTTTGTGATCGAAATAAATCAAAATCAAGTTGTCCCCCAATTTCAAACGAAGTAACAAAAATATTGCCATCGATTTGAATACTATGAAAATTTGGTGAGTATTCTAGTTTCGCAATACTAACTGTTTTTATTGTATCAGATTGAGAGAACAAATTAGAGTTCATCAAAATAATAAACGCAAATAGTAAATTAATATATTGAGTAAAATTGTTTGTCATAATTTTTTTTAGTGTATAACGGCGTCGCCGCTAAGCCGCCGCCTTGAACAGCAGACTAACTTTTACCGGCAACTTTTTGTTTATTAAAAATATTTTTTATTGCTCAACTACCTTTAAACTACAAACTTTAACGAACAACGTAAACCAAAAATTTTCGGGAAAACCCACGCCGTGTTAGCGGTCGGCTTGAGCGGCGGGTTATATGGCATTTAACATTTATTTTAATTTATCTATTTTATATTTAGTTGAATTAATTTTTGTTATTCTAACACTACTATTTGTATTAAGATTTAATAATTTCATTAGAGTTGAACCAAGTTTCAAAATATGCGACCTTCGTCCTTTGTGGGTAAACTTAACATTATATTCAATCCCATTATGAATAAATATTAAAATAGTATTGTTGTTTGGGAAATAATTTTTAAAATCTGCAGTAACTCTTAATTGATTTTTTGATATGTCATTTTGTGTTATTTCATTTCCAAGTGCTGGTAAAACGAAAGACACTTCTCCAGAGTATTTTGATACATCTTTTTTATTATCATTTTTAGATTTAATTGTTATAGGAGCAGGCGAATATTTATATTTTGATTCATCAAATATTTTTTCAATGTTGTCAAGCTTTTTTTCAATAATTCTTTTGAATAATACTTTTAATTGTGTCGTATAAATATCTCTTTTCATAAATCTATCTATTCCACTGGGGTGATACATAACTAGCACTTTGGTAAAATTGTTATACTTATAAATTTTTCCGTGTGAACTCTTTAAAGTTATTTTTTGGTTAAGTAAATATTCTGAAGATTTTTTTCCAAAGGATATAATTAACTTTGGTTTGAGAGTTTCAATTTCTCTCTTCAAAAAAGAGGAACAATTTATTATTTCTGATTCATAAGGTGTTCTATTTTTATTATTTTCATTTGGCCAACATTTTACAATGTCAGTCAAGTAAAAAATGTCTTCTAAATTTTTATCAGTATTAACAAAGCACGACCTCAATATTTTCCCACCAGCACCAATCCAATATTTACCTTTTGTAACACTGTATTCCCCGGGAGCTTCAGAAACTAACATAAATTCTGAATCAATTTTTCCGTGAGCGATAAGAGGAAATTTCTTATAACCGATAATTGTTTCACACTTTTGACATCCTTTAACTTTAGATAAAATATGTTCAATATTTTCAGACATTGAATTACCTTACTATTTATTGCCATATAACGGCGTTGCGGTTAAACTGCGAGCGTAATTTTTACTACAACTTTAATAAAATAAATTATAATGACAAAAAGAACAAATTTAAATTTTGCACAGAATAAGCGAAGTCAGCTTTGAACCGCTTGTTATGCTTACGCTCTACGCACAGCATTCTACGTACAAATTAAGGGGCAAGCCTGAACTTACCTCTTCAACAATTTTATTTTGTTAACAGCATTTTTTTAACTGAGCTGAACTCACCGGCTTGTAATTTATAAATATAAACACCGCTCGGTAATCCGCCGGAGACTGAACTTGCATCAAAAGTTACGCTGTAATGTCCCGGATTTTTGTGCTCATCTACCAATGTTGCCACTTCTTTTCCGAGAATGTCAAATACTTTAAGCGAAACAAAGCCGGGTTCTTTTATTTGATATTTTATTATTGTAGTAGGATTGAAAGGATTAGGTTTGTTTTGGTATAATTTGCATATTGCTGGTACAAGACGGTTTTTAATATCCATATTCTGAGAAAGAGAATCGGATTTTAACATAGCGTGAAAATCAATTGATTCAACGGAGGTGTAACCGGAATAAAAACCATCAGTGTCGAAAGCTTGCATTCGATAATAAGCAGTCTGATTATTGCTATTGTTCCATATCAAAACTTCCATATCAATAAATTCTGTTGCATCCGGTGAAACTTCGTTCCCATTTAATGGCACAGTCCAATTTCCGTTGTCAATTTTTCTTTCAATTCTGTAACCGGCTAAATCAGGTTCGGTATTGGCATTCCAAGTTAATTGGGGTCGATACGGATATATTCCGGTATATCTTGTTACTTGAAAATTTTGAGGAGTGGCAGGGGGAGCATTTAAGTAAGCAATAGCATTATAAGCATTCAAACGTCCGCTACCTTGATCTTCTTCTGGTAAACCAATATCAACGGCAGTGCTTTTAATTATGTTTACAACTTCACTCTGGCTTAATGCAGGAGATTCAGATAAAATAAGCGCTGCCACGCCCGAAGCTTGAGGAGCTGCGGCTGATGTTCCCCCGAACCTTGCTGTGTAATTTCCCGGTGGAAAATTATCCCCTTTGGGGTTTGGTGTATTGCTATAATTAATCCACGCTTCATTAACAGGAAGTTGGGTGTTATAATCGCCTGGATTAAACCCTTTCTTGCCAGGAATTTCAATTGACCAGACATTACCTCTTAGAATCCGTTCTGAAAACATTTGGTCAGCAGTTGCGCCGGAAGGAGCAACAATATCCAAGTCAGTATCTTGAGGGCTATAGGACTGAATATTATTTGATTTATCAATTGCCCCAACAGCTAAAACACCGGGTATATTAGCGGGAAATGCGACATAGCCATAATTGCCACCGCCACGGTTTGCCGTATTCCCGGCAGCAAAAACACACACTGTTCCTAAACCACTGCGTCCCTGATTGAGTGCCCGATTTACAGCATCACGAATTGCTATGTATAGTGGGTTATTGGGATTGGATGTATAATAACCCCAGCTACCATTGATAACATCCGCTCCGTTTTGCCAGGCAAAATCTACTGCGTTTGCTACTTTGCTAACTTCAGGGAAATACCCTCGAAAATCGCCGATTTTGACTGGCAATATCTTACAATTAGGAGCTATTCCAGCGATGCCAAATGAATTATGGGTTGCTGCGATTATCCCGGCAACTGCCATTCCGTGCGCCTCATTACCATCCGGTGAAGGATCACTATCAGGCAGTGAAATCGGTTGACTTGAAACGGATTGATTATATCCAGCAAAGTCATATCCTGGAACAATACGTGAAGAAGATAAATCGGGGTGAGATTGGACACCTGCATCAATCACCGCCACTACAATATTCGAGCTGCCTAAACTTATTTCCCAGGCTTCCGGGGCGTCAATATCAGTGTCCGGTACGCCAGCGTCCTCTCCCGGAAT
Source organism: Saprospiraceae bacterium (assembly GCA_026985735.1). Classification (GTDB taxonomy): domain Bacteria; phylum Bacteroidota; class Bacteroidia; order Chitinophagales; family Saprospiraceae; genus JADJGA01. The sequence continues at coordinate 2,244 of JALSPW010000270.1, read as the reverse complement.
GGGCTCCTGCCCAGTATTGTGTAAATAGTATTGATTTGTGAAATAAGGATCGTTGGGAATAACATCAAAAAAGCGACCCTGAATGGTAAAGTCCGGAGTTGCCCATTCACAATCCAGGGAATCAAAATACATATTCGCCATTGCCAAAGGGTTTTCATCGGAAGCAGGTGTCCAGCGAAAGGTATATTGGGTCGGTTCCACATTGCTGATTTCAACAATCTCTACTCCATGTCGAGAAGAAAATACTTCAATATCCTGAGTTGAAACGTTGGATTTGAACCGCACCAAAAATTCATTAAACATTAAAATATCGTCCTGCTTCGGTGTACTGTAAGCCGGAAAAACTGCTTCAAATAAATTACTGCTCTTCAGAGTTTGCATAAACTGGCTCACATTCACATTGGCTTTCAAGGGAAGGCCAATAAAACTGTTAGGCAAACCTTGTTTCTCTCTTCCCGGATCAATTTGGGATAAACCCTGCAAATAACTGGTTTGTTGGGGTATAGGGACATTTTGGTGAAACTTTACCGTTATCCGGCTTTTGGAAATGGATAACGGGAAAAGCGTACCGTCTGAATAATATAAGTGTTGCGCCAGCAATAGTGAAGGAAAATTCAGGATATGGCGTAAGATGATCGTTTTGAATAATTTTGCCATGATACACCTCCTTTATGGTTTTGGTTTAGTACCTAATGCTAATGAGCCAATTGTAGCACTAATGGGCCGAAATTCAAATTTTTTTATAGCCTTGCGCTGATTGATATCTATTAAAAATACATCTCCCCCATAGCTATTAGCGGTAAAAGCATAATTGCTGCCAGATGTAATAACAATTCTTGAAGTCGTAGGATTGTCGCCAGCTATGGTTTTGATGTCAATGTACTGATCTAGGCTATGGTTGCTCGTTCGAACCAGAATCAGTAAACCCGAACCCTGGCTTGGAGGAAAATTGGAGCCAGGGTCTGTCACCAGCACATACTGTCCATCGGGAGTAATCGCTATACGTCCATTGGGATTAGCATTAGTAATATATTCTACAGCACCGGTCTGGATATTTATGACACCTAGTTTTCTATCAGGCGTGGTAAAATATAATTCCCGGTTATCAGGCGTCATTGCCTTATTCCAGGATGGTGGAAGGGAGAGGCTATCAGTGATTTTAGTCTGCTGATAATCATAAAAATAAAGTATTTCATTTTTAACAAAATAGATTATAGGAGAAGTTTTGTCAAAAGCAATAATCTCACCCAGAGTAATGGTATCAATTTGAGTGATTTGATCAGTTAAAGTGTCCAAGCTAAAAATTCCTCCCCCAAACCTGAAAAGAAACCCTTCTCTGTTGTCATTGAAAGAAATACTACCATTAGGAAGATTGGTTAAATGATAAATTCTGCTTTTGGTATCCAAGTAATACACGGAAGAGTCCGGACATTGCTGGGTGACGTATAATTTTGTTCCTCCCGGGGTAATATATAATCCTCGCATATTTCCGGGCGTAAAATACAAACTATCTTCCTTTTGCATGGAATCTACATCCACGACGAACAAAGCGTTTCCACCAAAAGTGCCTACATAAAGGTAGAGATTTTCTGTTACCCGATTTAATGTGATCTCAACCCACTGTGAATCCTGCTTAATTTCAATAATTTCAGTTTGGGTTTCAAACCCGGCTGCGGTAATCTGTAACGTTTCTTGACCCATGGATAAATTTTTGAGAGTAAAAGTACCCACACTATCTGTTGTATCTGCCATTTGGTTATTAATAGCTTCCACTACAGCATTAACAACCGCGCGGTTTGTTTGGGCATCAATCACAACGCCATAAACCGAACCGGTGCTCGGAGTTGGAGGCTCAATTGGAGATTCTTTTTTACACGTCAATAACAGTAAAATTTGTAAGGTAATAACAGAAATTAAAAATAACTTTTTCATCTTAATTCCTTAAATTTCATTATGCGGTATGAATTTAATCGTAATTGGAAGAAGTATGACGGATTTGCAGTTAAGCCGTCCGCCCCGCAAAGCGAAATAGCTTAAAAGCAGAATGATTTATTTAGTAAAAATTTTATTTAACACTAAAAACTTAAACAACAAAGCCGAACAAAAACGAAAACCAAAATTTAGCAAAAAACCCGTACGAGTAAGGCGGTCGGATTGAACTGCGGGTTATGCACGAAACCAAAAAAATGAAAAAAACATAGCCGAACAAAACAACAAAGCTTAAAATTAAAAACCAAAACCCAA
>JALSPW010000269.1 GCA_026985735.1 Saprospiraceae bacterium | reverse complement strand
ATTTTTAGTTCTAATATAATCCCTTATCACTTTTGTTTTGTCACTATTTTTGCTTTGCTTCGCTGCAAAAATACCGCCAAAACAACCGAGGGAGAGAGCATTTTACCAAGCACTCACGTGTCCGGCTATAATATGTCGTCCCTACGGGACATTCTTTTGTTTCAAATAAATTTGAAACGCCTTTTAGAACTTGAATGCATGCGATAGCATGACTTCAAAGCCGGTTTTTTAACTCATCATTCATAATTCATAATTCATCATTAATTTCTTTTATCTTTTGTCTTTTTTCTTTCAAACTTTATACTTTGAACTTTGAACTTTGAACTTTATCCTTTGAACTTTATCCTTTGCACTTCTTCCTTTTCTAGCCAAGCTACCTCCCAGCCTCCTGTTTCTACGCACGCTCCGAAACCGGAGTAGCTCCATCCCGCACATTACCAAAAATTAATTAAATCAATCTCTTCTATCCAATCCGTAATTCGTAATTTTTAATTCGTAATTCACCATACATAATTCACCATTAATCCCTTTTATCTTTTATCTTCCAATCTTTAAAACTTTTGCCTTTGAACTTTATACTTTGAACTTTTCTATGAGTAAGTGGTACTGATTTTAATAACTTTATGGATAAAAATTTATAAGAGAACATAAAAGATTAATAATTTACTGTTAAAGTTTTATATATTTTAATTTTTTATATTAAAATGAGAAAATCAAAAATTTAGATTACCGGTTCGATATTTTTACTTTATTTTATTGATTATTAAAAAGAAAAGTGTATCTTTGCGCTCCATTTTATTAAACTAAAAAAATTAACAAATATGTTTGCAATAGTTGAAATAAACGGTCAACAATTTAAAGTGACTAAAGATCAGGAGATTTTTGTCCACCGTTTACCAAACGCAGAAGGAGAGAGTGTTACTTTTGACAGAGTTCTCCTTGTCAGTGATGACAAAAACACACAAATTGGAAACCCTACATTAAAAGCCAAGGTTGGTACTACGGTTTTAGAACATCTTAAAGGTGATAAAGTTATTGTTTTTAAGAAGAAAAGAAGAAAAGGTTACAGAGTAAAAAACGGACACAGACAGTATTTTACAAAATTGAAAATTGATTCAATTGAATTTTAATTAATCAAAAAAACTTAAAAAATGGCACATAAAAAAGGAGTCGGTAGTTCCAATAACGGTAGAGATAGTAAAAGTAAAAGACTTGGAGTTAAGCTTTTTGGAGGGCAATTGGCTAAAGCCGGCAATATAATAGTAAAACAAAGAGGAACAAGATTTCATCCCGGTGATAATGTTTATATGAGTAAAGATTTTTCTATTCATGCAAAAGTTGACGGATTTGTAACTTTTAAAGTAAAAAGGAAAAAAAGAACTTATATAAGTGTAATTCCTGTTACCGATGAATTGATTGCAAAAGCAACAGAACAAGTTGAAGAAAAAATTGTACATAAAGAAGAAAAAGCTCCGGTAAAGGAAGCTCCAAAAGCAGAGGTTCCCAAAGCGGAAGATACTGAGAAAGCGGTACCTGAAGAAAAATCTGAAGTTAAAGGAGATGATTTGACAAAAATAGAAGGAATAGGACCTAAATTAAAAAGTATTTTCCATGAAGCAGGTATTATGACATTTTCTGATATGGCAGCAAAAACAGCTGATGAATTGAGAGAAATAATGATATCCGCAGGAGGAAAAAGATATGCCAGATTCAATCCGGAAACCTGGCCTGCACAAGCTAAATTGGCAGCAGAAGGGAAATGGGATGAATTGAAGAAATGGCAGGACGAATTGGACGGTGGAAAAGCATAACTCATACAATAGTAAAAAAAGAGGCTTGAAAAAATTCAAGCCTCTTTTTTTATCTGCTTATACAGAATATTTTTTTACTTGTTTTTGTCACCTTCTTCTTTTTTTATCTCTTCTTTCCTTGATTCTTTTAAGCAATTCTTCTTTAAATCGTCTTTCGGCAAAATGCAATTTAACTACTTTTGTTGCAGGAAGTACCATTTTAAATTTATTATAATAATTTTTTGTTAAATTCAACCTTTTCTGTTCATTTTCAAAAAAACTATCAATTAATTCATTTGCTTCTTTTTCTGTAATATTTTTTGGCCTTTTCTTTTTAAAATCAGGTCTCAATTCCTTTTCTTTTGCTTGATACTCATTGTATAACGGCCAAAATTTTTGTGCTTCTTCGGGTGTTAATTCCAGTATTCTGGTAATAAATGCAATTTTCTGGGCTTCTATTTTGGCTACTATTTTTTTCTTTAACGGAGGCATATCATCTATTGATCCCTGGCTAAAAGCTATTCCCGAAGCAAATAACATCGAAATTATAATTAGTACATTCTTCATAATTTTATTAATTTTTTGTTTAAAATAATTGTTGTAAATCTTCTTCATTTAAGTCATCTATATTATCATCAAGATAATTTTCAATATCATCTGTATTAATGGCAGTCTCATTGGAAATTGACAAGTCTTCTTCATTTAAATATTTCGCAAAATCCGTTTCATCGAAATCATCCACATAGACATTTAAGTATTCTATAATATCACTATTTGCCAATTGTCCCTTTGTATCAGAATTTTGCTTAATAAAAAACATAACAGCAACTACAATTATCAATGAAGCGGCAATACTCATAATCCATTTATTGATTCTTAAAGAGACTACTTTAGGCGATTTTTCTTGTTGCAACTTCTCAAATATGGAATTTTGCATTGTTTCAAAATAGTTGTCCGGTGCATTATAAATATCACCATTTTTCACTTTTGATAATACAGAATCCATATTTTTAAGTTCATTATTTATTTCTTTTTTCATTTTTAATTAAATTTATTGATATATAGCAACTCTATTTATATAATTTTCAATTTTCTTTACAGCATGATGGTACGATGCTTTCAATGCTCCAACTGAAGTCCCCAACACTTCGGACATATCCTTATAATTCATTTCTTCAAAGTATCTTAAGCTAAATATAGCTTTTTGTTTTGGAGGAAGTTCTTCCAGAGCATTTTTAAGAATTTCTTTTATATATTCACCGTTTGAACTTTCATCTGCTTTCATACTATTTGTAAGATTATTCATTTCACAGCTTTCAAGAAAATTGTTTTTTCTTATATTTTTTTTTAAAAAAGTATTAGCTTCATTTGTCGCAATACGGTAAAGCCAAGTAAAAAGTTTCGATCTTCCTTCAAATTTTCTTATGTTTTTGAATACTTTAATAAATGTATTCTGCAATACATCATCAGTGTCATCATGACTTCCAACCATTGAGCATATATGGTGATACAACCTTTGTTGATAAGCATCCATCAGCATTTTGAAACCCGCATTCATTGTTTCATCTTTATTAATCAATTTTATTATTTGCTCATCGGTAACTTTCATACATGTTTTTTGTATACTTATATGACAGTTCAAAATACAATAAGTTTAATGAAAAAAAAATTTTTTTTATAAATCAGAACAACTGACTTGATGTGAATTCAGGTGATACCAAAATTAATGTGTTTTATCTTATTTTTAAACAATTATCAAATCTTTTTTTTATCGCGGAGCAGTTGTTCTTAGGTTATAAAAATATTATGTATATTTGTATTAAAAGAAATCAATACAATAAATAGTAGTTATGTAAAAACTATAAATTATGAGATATACACCTGAACAGGAAAAAAAATATTTTCAACTTTCACAGATATTTCTTCATAATAATATCGATAAAAATGACATAGAGCGCCTCCGTGAAGTAATAAGATATCATGAATGGAAATATTACATTCAAGACAATCCGGTGATTACCGATTATGATTATGATGTATTATTTGATAAATTAAAAAAACTTGAAAAAAAACATCCTGAATTAATTACACCTGACTCGCCTACACAAAGGGTATCAAGTGATTTGGTATCGGATTTTGCCACTGTAAGCCATTTGACACCTATGCTTTCATTAGAAAACACTTATGATGAAAATGGATTGAAAGATTTTGACGAGCAAGTAAAAAAATTAGCAGAATTGGATATCAATGAAAAATTGGAATATTCAGTGGAACCTAAATATGATGGATTGACGGTAGCTTTGGTATATGAGAATAACTATTTAATAAGAGGAGCAACACGGGGAAACGGTATCACCGGTGACGATATCACTCCCAATATAAAAGCTATTTATTCTATACCCTTGAAAGCGGCTTTTTCTAAATTTGGAATTTACAAAGCAGAAATCAGAGGTGAAGCTTTAATAAGTAAAAAAAAGTTTAAAGAAATAAACGAGCAGAGACAAGAAGATGGCTTACCATTATTTGCCAATCCAAGAAATGCAGCGGCTGGAAGTTTGAGGATGAAAGATCCGGAAGAGGTAAGAAAGAGAGGTTTGTTTGTTATTTCATATCAGATTACGTATGCAGTTGATGACAACGGCAATGATAAATTGCAGCAATTCGGTACGCATTTGAACAGTATGCATTTTTTGAATGATTTGGGTTTTAGAACACCAAGGGAAGATATAAAAACCTGTGAAGGTATCAAAGAAGCTATTGAGTATTGTGAAGCCATGGAAAACAGAAGGGATGAATTACCTTTTGAAATAGACGGTATGGTTATTAAAGTGAATTCATTCGATATTCACAATAAATGCGGATCAACAATGCATCATCCCAGATGGGCAGTAGCATTTAAATTCAAAGCCCAGCAAGCTATTTCTACTTTGGAAAGAGTGGAATTTCAAGTGGGAAGATTCGGCACCATTACTCCTGTGGCTAAAATCACACCTGTACAACTTGCAGGAGCGACTATTCAATCTGTAACATTGCACAATGAAGAATTTATCAAATCCAAAGATTTGAGAATTGGAGACAAAGTGTTGGTAGAAAGAGCAGGAGAAGTAATACCTTATATTGTCAAAACGATGCCTGAATTAAGAACAGGCATTGAAATACCGGTTACTTTTCCACAATTTTGTCCTGTTAACGATACCGAATCAAAGGTTCCATTGGAAAAAAATATAGATGAAGCAGCATGGTATTGCAAAAATTGTACTTGTGGACAGGTAAATTTACAAAAATTAATCTTTCATGTGTCCAAAGACGGTATGAATATAGATGGATTCGGAGAAGCTTATGTCCGGAGATTTTGGGAATTGAAATGGGTAAAAGATTTTTCCGATATTTACGATTTGGATTTTGCCTTGATTTCTCAATTAGATGGTTTTGGGACAAAGTCCGTTGAAAATCTTCAAATTGCTATTGAAAAAGCAAAGAAAAATCCTATCTGGAGAGTTTTACATAGTTTGAGTATAAAGCATCTTGGCAAAAAAGCATCAAAACTTATTGCAGAACACGTAAGTACTATCTGGGATTTACGGAATTGGGATGAAGAAAAATTTACAGGTATAAAAGATATCGGTCCCAGTCTGGCAAATTCTGTGATTGCATGGTTTGAGGATGAAAAAAATATATCCGTTTTGAAAAAAATGGAAGAATTGGGGGTGAATACCGTTCAAACCAAAGAAGACAGACCTGTAGAAATAGTAGAAAATGCTGTTTTCAAAGATAAAACCATACTTTTTACAGGAACTTTGCATCAAATGAAAAGAAAGGAAGCTCAGGAACTTGCAGCTAAAGCCGGTGCAAAAAATCTTAGCGCCGTATCAAAACATCTTGATATTTTGGTTGTTGGAGAAAAAGCCGGTTCCAAATTAAAAAAAGCTCAGCAAATCGGAACAATAGATATCATGACCGAACAAGAGTTTTTGAATAAAATAAAGGAAGCAGGATTATTATAAATCTATCCTTCCAAACTATGAATCACCAATCCGCTTCTTAATTTAGGTTCGAACCAAGTGGTTTTGGGTGGCATTATATTACCCGAATCGGCAATATCGATCAATTGCTTCATCGATACCGGATACAATGCAAAAGCAACTTTCCAGTCTCCCGAGTCCACTCTTTTTTGCAATTCCCGCAATCCTCTGATTCCTCCTATAAAATCTATTCTTTTGGAACGGCGAAGATCCTTAATTCCCAATACCGGTTCCAGTACATTATTAGTCAAAACCGTAACATCAAGAACTCCAATAGGATCATTATCATCATAAGTCCCTTTTTTAGCAGTCATCAGATACCATTTTCCGTCAAGATACATACTGAAGTCATGCAGTTTGGCAGGTTTAAGAATTTCAGTACTCTCTTTTGTTATATCAAAATTCTCTTTTATCTTGGTTAAAAACTCATCTTTGGACAATCCGTTGAGATCTTTAACTGTACGGTTATAGTCCATTATAGCCAATTGATCATCGGGAAAATGAACAGTTAGGAAATAATTGAATTCTTCACTACCTGTATATTCGGGATTTTGTTTTCTTTTTTCCAAACCTACTAATGCTGCTGCTGCCGTACGATGATGACCATCTGCTACATAGGTATATGGAATATCGTTTTTAAATATCCTTGTTATCTTATCAATAGTCGCTTTATCGTCAATAACCCAGAAATGATGCCCGATACCGTCTTCCGAAACAAAATCATATTCCGGATCTTGATTTTTGATGATATAATTCATTATTTCATCTAATTCTTTTACTTTTGGGAAAGCAAAGAAAACAGGCTCGATATTGGCATTATTAACTCTGATATTTATCATTCTGTCCTGTTCTTTATCAGGACGGGTAAGTTCGTGTTTTTTTATAATTCCATTCAAATAATCATCAACCGAAGCACCTGCCACTATGCCGTATTGTGTTCTTCCATTCATGGTCTGCCCATAAATATAATAATATTCTGCAGGGTCTTGAATCAAAATACCTTCTTTTAAAAATTTATCAAAATTCTCTCTGGATTTTTGATACACAGCCTCACTATGTTCATCAATACCGGGTTCGAAATCTATTTCTGCTTTTGTAATGTGCAAAAGAGAATAAGGATTGCCTTTTGCCATTTGCCTGGCTTCATCCGAATTCATCACATCATATGGAAGACTTGCTACTTGTTCTACAAGTTCTTTAGGTGGTCTAATGCCTTTGAATGGTTTTATTTTTGCCATGATTATATCGATTTTAATAACTACTTAAGTAATAAAAATTCTAATATACTTACCTGAAAATTAATTCCGCACAAATGTACGTCAAATTTTCTAAATTAAAAAGTAAGGTTTTACTATTTGGTATTTGTTTATAATATTCGATTAAAATTTTCCGGATGAATGATCGAAATAATGTCAAAATTATGCACTGTAAAAAATAAAATTTTATCTTTGTTTATCTATTTTAATGATAAATTTTCCAAATGCAAAGATAAAAGCGAGGGACAATTTTTTAAATTCAGATTATGAAAAAAAATATTATAATTTTATTGTTATTGTTATTACCATTTATAAGTTTTGGACAAAAATCATTTTACTCTATTTTTGGTGTCAATTATTCCAATCAGCAAGAATTGTTTTGGGTAGATGGTATTAGTATCTATAATCAATTTGGAATAA
>JALSPW010000268.1 GCA_026985735.1 Saprospiraceae bacterium | reverse complement strand
TTTGGAAACAGGATTAGGACTGAATTACAGATATCAGCATAGTCCTAGAAACAGTATTACAATCGGAGCTTCTGCTTTTCACTTAAATAAACCGGCTCAAAATTTTTCAGGTGTTTCAAATGATCAACTGAATATGAGAATTTCTTTGATGGGAATTTTGAATATAAAACTTGCTCAGGCACTGGATTTCCAAGGACATTTATTGTATCAGGCTCAAGATGTATACAAAGAAACAGTTGTCGGTGGATTGATAAAAATATATATTAATAATAAAAGAGGTAAGAAATTGGGTATGCATCTGGGTTTAATGGGCAGATTAGGAGAAGGATTGGCACCTAAATTCGCTGTTGAATATAATGAATGGTATGTAAGTTTCAATTATGATGTTGTAACCAAAACCGATCTTTCGGAATATACAAATTATAGAGGTGGTCCGGAAGTTCATGTGAGATATATTATCAAAAACGTAAAACCGTTCGGAGAATTTAAAATTTGTCCGATATATTAATTTTTAATCTCGAAAACATATTCATTATGAATAAACATAAATTATATTTTATTATAACAATAATTCTGCTGTTTAGTCCTGCTTTTATGCGGTCTCAATCCATGAAAGCATTCTTGGTAGCAGCTGAAAAATCATTCGAACAAAAAGATTTTGGTTCGGCACTTAAGTATTATCTTTCTGCAAATGAATTTATTGAAGATGATTCGGATATGTTATATAAAAGTGCTGAATCTGCAAGGAAGTTTAATGCTTTCAATCTGGCTGAAGATAAATACCAACAAATTTTGGATAAAGAATCGGGAGAACAGTATCCTCTCGCTTCATTTTGGTTGGGAGATATCAAACAACGACTTGGAAAATATGATGAAGCCATAGATTTATTTAAAATTTATTTATCCGAACATGAGGGCGAAGACGAATATTTTACTACAAGGGCAAAAAAGGAAATAGAAGCGTGTCAGTGGGCTCTTGACTTAATTGCGAATGCTTCTGAAAATATTGATATTCAGCACATGGATGGAGATGTGAATTCTCCTTATTCCGATTTTGCAGCAATGAAATATCAGGATGAATTTTATTATTCATCAATGAGATTCACAAAAAAGAAAGACTCGCATTATCCGAATAGATTAATTTCAAAAATATTAAAATTTCAAGATAGTGTAAGTGTAGTAGCTGACTCTATTTTTGATGATGATATTATGATGAATGCTCATTTGAGTTTTAATAAAAATAAAACAAAGGCATATTTCACGATTTGCGATTATGATGATGTTGCGGATATTAGATGTGATATTTACTCTGTAGATATGAATAAAGACGGTTCTTTTGGTAAACCTGAAAAATTACCGGAATTCATAAACGACCCAAATGCCACAAATACCCAGCCTAATATAGGGTACAATAGTATCATCAAAAAAGATATTTTATTTTTCGTTTCCGATAGAGACGGAGGTAAAGGTAAGAAGGACATATATTATTCATATATTGATCAAAACGGAAACTATACGCGGCCGGAAAATTTATCCGTAATTAATACAACGGAAGATGATATAACTCCATTTTATTATACACCGACAAACACTTTATATTTCAGTTCAAACGGTTTTTTAAATATGGGAGGGTATGATATATTTGCCTCTCCTTA
>JALSPW010000267.1 GCA_026985735.1 Saprospiraceae bacterium | reverse complement strand
CAAAGTATTTTGATGAATATCCGTATGGCAAGAAGCACAATCTATGGAAGCATCGGTAAATTTTAAAGAGTTATGACATTCTTTACAATCCAAATTTATATGTTGACCTGACAAAGGGAAATAGGTTAAATCGTGATTGAATTTTAAAGAGTCTCTATTTATTTTCCAGCTATCAGAAGTGTGGCATTTTTTACAATCCATAGAAAAATTGTTTCCATGAGGGTTTTGTGCCGACATAAAATTACTTAGCAATACAAGTATGAAAATAAATATTTTATGCATTCTACTCCTGTTATAAACCCTAATACGACAATAAATTTATTTTGGTTGCCTAAGAGCAAATAATATTTTACAATTTTTGAAAATAACAAGTTTCTATTTATAGACTCAAAGCGGCATTATGTAAAAAATCCAACTACTTCTGCTAAATCCTTTTTTTTCATTCCTAATTGTTACATTCTAAATTTTATCGCATCGATTGGATCAGGCATTTTAATAAAATATTTTTCCTTTATCAGTATATATTTTAAATTAAAAAAATAATGTACATTTGTAATATCAATAATATATGGTGAAAGGTAAGCAGTTAAATAGTATTCTTATTCTTGGAGCTTTGGCTATATTCGGTATCATTGTCCTTCAATTGTACTGGCTGGCTTTGGCATGGCAAATAAAAAACAGGGAATTTGATGAGAGATTAAATATCAGTTTAAGGCATATTGCCGAGCAAATGGCTGTTAAAAACGATATAAAATTGCCTAAGAAAGGGCTTATTGAAAAACTTTCGCCTAATGAGTATCTCGTCAACTATAATGATGTTATAAAACCTGATATACTTGAGGATTACCTTATAAGGGAATTGGATGTAATCGAACCCGGATTGAAATTTGAGTATGCCGTATATGATTGTTTTACAGATGATCTCATCTATGGCAATTGTTGTGGTATTGAAGAAAAGACCAAAAAAAAAATACTAAAGAGATTACCCAATATTGAAAAATATACATATTATTTTATTGTCAGGTTTCCGGATAAACGTTTGTTTTTATTGTCAAATTTAAAATTATTTATTTTATTGGGACTATTTGCAATAATAGTTGTTTTTGTTTATATTTATGTAGTTGCTACTTTGTTTAGGCAAAGAAAATTATCGGAATTGCAAAAGGATTTTGTAGATAATATGACACATGAGTTTAAGACTCCTCTAACTTCTATAAAACTTGCAGCTGATGTTATTTCAAAAAGTAAGGAAATAAGTAAAAATACAAGACTTGTCAAATATAGTAATATAATTAAAAAGCAAAGTGAAAAATTAACAAAACATATTGAGATATTATTGGATTTGATACGAAGTGATAAAAAATTCGACTTAAAATTGGAAGAGATAGAATTAGGGAATTTTATAAAAAACTTAGTATTGGGATTAGAGCATGAATTGGAGAGTAAAAATACAATTATTGATATAAAAATACCGGAAAAAGAAATATTCATTAAAGCCGATAAATATCATTTGAATAATATTATTTACAATATTATAGATAATTCTATAAAATATAATGAAAATGAAAGAAAAGTGATAAATATTACAATTGAAAATATGGATGATTATTATGATTTGTCTATTGAGGACAATGGAGTTGGCATACCGGAAGAAAACATAAAAGATATTTTCAAGAAATTTTATCGCATTCAAAAAGAAGATATTCATAACGTAAAGGGGTTTGGATTGGGTTTGTATTATGTGAAAAATATTATTAAATTGCATAATTGGAATATAGAAGTAAAATCCAAGCTTAAACAGGGAACAAAATTTATTATACACATAAAATAAAAAAATGAATAAAGACAAAATTAAACCCAACTTGATGTATGTTGAAGATGATGAGGTTCTGGCATTTATTACAAAAGACAACCTGGAAGAAAATGGATATAAAGTAAGCCATTTTTATGATGGGTTAGAAGCATTTGAAGCGTTTAAAAAGGAAAATTTTGATCTTTGTATAATTGATATTATGTTGCCCAAAATGGATGGTTTTACACTGGCAAAAAAAATCAGGGAAATAGATTTTGAAGTACCTGTTTTATTTCTTACGGCAAAATCATTAAAAGAAGATAAAATCAAAGGATTAACATTGGGGGCTGATGATTATATTACCAAGCCCTTTAGTATTGAAGAACTTGTATTGAAAATACAGGTTTTTCTAAAAAGGAAAAAGATAATAGCTATTGAGAAAAAAGCGATATATGATGTTGGAAAATATAAATTTGATTATTCGGATTTGACTTTGAGTTATAAAGATGATCATAGAAGATTGACTCAAAAAGAAGCGGATTTACTGGTTTATTTATTGGATAATAAAGACCGGTTAATAAAAAGATCGGAGATATTAAAAAAAATATGGAAACAAGATGATTATTTTGCAGGGAGAAGTATGGATGTTTTTATTAGCAGGTTGAGGAAATATCTTTCTAAAGATAAAAATATTGAAATTGAAAATATTCATGGAGTAGGATTTAAGTTTAAGTGCTAAAAATGATTTTATTTGAGTAGTTACTTTGATTTGAAATTTTGACGTTATAAACAAAGAAATATAAACTAATGAAACGAACATGAATTTTATTAATCATAAAATACACACAAAATAATGATTAAAAAAATTTATGTGAGTTCCTGAATGTATTATAAATTTTTTGTAAATTTTCGCAAACAAAAAATTTTAAACAGATGAAAATAGCAATTTTATTTGGAGGAAAATCAGCTGAACATGAAATTTCAATTCTTTCGGCGAATAATGTTTTTAAAAATTTGGATAAAAAAAAGTTTGATCCGGTTTTGATTAAAATAGATAAAGATGGAAAGTGGTTTACCGATAAATCTATGGTTGAAAACAATAATTTTCATGATATTAAGCAACTTCAGGATTTTGATCCCAAAGATGAATTGTTGTTTTTACCGGGAACTGATACGCCCTTTGTACTTAATGATAAAATCAGATTTACGGTAAATGCAGTATTTCCGGTTTTGCATGGGCCAAATGGTGAGGACGGTTCGGTACAGGGATTGCTTAAGATACTTAATCTGCCGTTTGTAGGTCCCGGGGTCTTAGGATCGGCAGTAGGTATGGACAAGGAAATAATGAAAAGATTATTAAGGGAAGCGGGAATTAAAATAGGAGATTATCTTGTTGCACGTTATGGTGATTATCCTGATTTTGAAATAGTAGAATCTACTTTGGGATTACCCGTTTATATAAAACCTGCAAATATGGGGTCTTCTGTTGGTATTTCGAAAGTATCCATAGAATCACAATATAAAAAAGCTATACATTTGGCTTATGAATTCGATACAAAATTAGTAATAGAAGCAAATATTGAAGGCAGAGAAATAGAATGCGCTATTTTGGGAAATGAAAATCCTAAAGCATCCGTACCTGGAGAAGTTACTGCAAATAGAGCATTTTATGATTATGAAGCCAAATATCTTGATGATAAAGGATATGAAATACAAATTCCTGCCCAATTGGATAAAGATATTGAAAAACAAGTAAAAGAAATAGCAGTGAAAACTTTCCGTGTTTTGGAATGCGAAGGATTGAGCCGGGTGGATGTTTTTGTTACTAAAGACAATGATATATTGGTAAATGAAATAAATACTTTACCGGGCTTCACTTCCATTAGTATGTATCCTATGTTGTGGAGAGAATCGGGAATTGATTATAAGGATTTGATTAGTAAGTTGATTGAATTGGCGATTGAACGTTTTAAAAGAGAAAAAAAATTAAAAAACAGTATTGATTTAGATAAAGAGTAACTACTAAGGTAGAATTATTTTTCATTCAAAAGCGCTTTACCTGAGTAGTACGATAAAGAAAGAAGGCAAACAATTAAAAATATTTATTATAATCGTCCTTGGTATTGATATTAACTAATATTTTATCATCTTCAACTTCCACCTTTATTTTGTTGTATTTTTTTAAAAAATCAGAAAGAATTATATCATCTCTTTCCTGATGTAGAATATCCATACATATATGCCGTGAAAGTAAAACGGGATGTCCGCCTTTACCCGAAAATACGGGAACGGTATAATCCGGATTGTAATATGTTAACATTTTTTTTAATACCGCGTGATTGACAAAAGGGTTGTCAATATTATGTATGAAAACAGGACAGTTGTCAATAGCTTTTTCAATTCCGAGCTTGATAGAATGAAATCTTCCCTTTTCCGGAAATTTATTTTCAATAATAGTTGTTTTTTCCGGATAATTAATGGGATATTGCTGCAATATTTCAGTTCCCTCGTTATTTAAAATGACAATTATTTTATTGCAATTAAAATCATTATACTTGTAGATAATGTGAGTTAAAAAATTATTTTTCTTATCAAATGACAAATTGAACTTTGGGGTACCCATTCTTTTGGAAAGCCCGGCAGCCAGTATGATTACCGAATATGTATTTTTATTATTGTTCATAGCAATACAAAAGTACATTAAATTTTAATATAAAAATAGTGTTTTTTATTCTTAAATCTATAGATTGAGTAGTTGCATTATTTTTTCAAATTATTGAAATTAAAGCATTACAGATTTTAAAAAGATAAATATCCAATCAAAATTTATATTTTAAAGAAACTCATAACGATGTTAGGCTTTTACATTTCAAAATTTTTAATCGGTATGGTTGGTGGGAATATACATAAAATATGGCATTGGATGAAAAAGCCTCAAGTATAAAAGAAATTTTTAAATATTTTGTGAAATATCTATTCAATTTATAAAAATAATCTTACCTTTGCATTTCGTTTTTACAAAGGTCATTAAAATGAATTATTTGAAAAGCTTTGATATTCCTATAAAAGGGATGAAAACAGGTATTCATGAATACCATTTTGACATCAATGCTGAGTTTTTTGAAAATATTGGAAACCCTCTTATAAAAAAGGGTAATTATAAGGTTAAGTTGATTTGTGAGAAGGGAGAAAGGATGGTGGTTTTGAATTTTGAAATTTCAGGTCATTACCATTCTGTTTGTGACAGATGCCTTGCTAAAATCGATATTCCGACGGTTATCGATAATACGGTTTTTTTGAAATTTGAGGAAAATATTTCCCCGTCAAAAGATCTTGATGATGTGATTTATATTGATGAAAAAGATTACAAATTTAATTTAGCAGGTATTATCAATCAATTAATAGTCTTGTCAATGCCTTATAAAAATGTTTATGATTGTGAAAATGATCCCAATCCGAAATGTGATTTTAAGCTGTTGGAAAGATTGGAAAATAAACAAGATAACAAAAACTCGGATATTGAAAATTCAATTTGGGACAAATTAAAAGATTTTAATTAATATAAATATAGTAAAATGGCACATCCTAAGAGTAAAATTTCGAAACAGAGAAAAAGAAAGAGGAGAACTCATAAAAAAGTTAAACCTCAACAAATTAATATCTGTAAAGTAACAAATGAAGCTCATTTATATCATCATGCATATTATCACAATGGTGATTTATATTACAGAGGTATGAAAATAGCTGAAGAAGAAGGTATTATAGAATTATAGGTTCTAGCTGAATTTTTTTCTAAAATATTGAAGCATGAACATACAAATAAACAAAAGTCCCCTTCATATTTTTGAAGAGGGACTTTTGTTGTTTTTATATATTATACCGGGGGTGAAGTATAAAGTTCAAAGTTCAAAGTATAAAGTATAAAGTTCAAAGTTCAAAGGACAAAGTTCAAAGTATAAAGTATAAAGTTTAAGGTAAAATGATATTTAATAATGAATTGAGAATTATTAATTACAAACAAAAAATTTTAAACAGATGAAAAGAGTTATATTTTCAAAGGATGCCCCAAAGGCGATAGGTCCATATAGCCAGGCTATTGAAGCTAATGGAATGCTTTTTATTTCCGGACAGATACCAATGGATGCGCAAACCGGCAAATTGGTTGAAGCTGATATCAAAGTGCAAACAAGACAAGTTATGGAAAACATATCTGCAATCCTCAAAGAAGCAGGATATTCATTTAGTGATGTTGTGAAATCTACTTGTTTACTAAGCGATATGGATAATTTTGCCGGAATGAATGAAATTTATGGTGAATATTATAAAGAAAATCCACCGGCCAGAGCAGCCTTTGCGGTTAAAACATTGCCTTTGAATGTATTGGTGGAAATAGAAACAATTGCTGTTAAATAATATTGAGTCATAAATATATTAATTGGGTGTTTTTTAAATATAAACAGATTTAAATGAAAGATGTACTTTCGGCTATACAGCCAACGGGTGATATGCATTTTGGGAACTATTTCGGTGCGGTAAAGAATTGGGTTGAACTTCAAAAAAAATACGAATGTGTATTTGGTGTTGTAGATTATCATGCCATAACTATGCCAATAAATTATCAAAAATTAAGAAACAATACCTGGGAATTGATTTTTAATCTGATTGCAGTCGGGATTAAACCTGAAAATATTTTTATCCAATCCTTAGTACCTGAACACACTGAATTGGCATGGATACTGAGCTGCTTTACTTCTTATGGGCAATTGACAAGAATGACTCAATTTAAAGATAAAAGTGCCAAAAGCAAAGAAGAAACTAAAGACAGTTTTGTCTCTGCAGGATTGTTCAATTATCCTGTACTGCAAGCAGCTGATATTTTGATTTATAGACCGAAATTTGTTCCGGTGGGCAAAGATCAGGAGCAGCATTTGGAGTTGACCAGAAATATTGCTCAGAGATTTAATAATTCCGTAAGTAAAGAGTATTTTAGACTTCCCGAAGCACTATTTACCGAAACACCGAAAATTCGCTCAACTGCAGATCCTGCAAAAAAAATGAGTAAATCTGCAGGTGAAAAACATTATATCAGTGTATTTGCCGAAGAAAATCGTATAAGAAAACAAGTTAGAAGCGCTGTAACCGATACCGGAAAAAATACTGAAGGACAAATGAGCATGGGGGTGGAAAATCTTTTTGAACTTCTAAAAGCTACAGGTAAACTAAAAGAGTATCAAAGTTTGATTAATGATTATAATTCAGGAAATCTGAAATATGTAGAACTAAAAGATGCAGTAGCTGATGCATTGATAGAAATATCAAATGATTTTAAAGAAAAAAAGACTGAAATATTGTCTAATAAAAAAGATATAAAAAATCAAATAAAACAATCATCCTGGGAAATAAGAAAAATAGCTCAAGAGACAATTAAAAACGTAAAAGAATTAACCGGATTGATAAATGTAAAATTCTAGTACCGGGTCAAGCATGCTGTGATTGTATCTTTGTTGTGGTTATTCACAGGTTTTAACGGAATGCGGCTATGCTTAGTCCGGTTGTGATTAGCTTTTAAATTGTATCTTTGTTGTGGTTATTCACAGGGAATTGATTTTTAAAATGTGGGGAGATATAGTTGTGATTAGCTTTTAAATTGTATCTTTGTTGTGGTTATTCACAGGATAACGTATAGTTGTATGATTAGTGCGACTGTTGTGATTAGCTTTTAAATTGTATCTTTGTTGTGGTTATTCACAGGCACGACTTTGATTTAATTTTGCCATTTTTAGTTGTGATTAGCTTTTAAATTGTATCTTTGTTGTGGTTATTCACAGGCTGTTAATACTCTTATCA
>JALSPW010000266.1 GCA_026985735.1 Saprospiraceae bacterium | reverse complement strand
CCAGTGTTTCATCCGGTAATGTCAATAATTTTTCCGATATCCCTGACAATAATTGCTGATAATCGCCTCCCGGCAAATCCGTTCTGCCAATACTTTCTTTAAATAACACATCTCCGGAGATCAGAATATTGCTATTTTTGTTGTAAAAACAAAGGCTACCCGGAGAATGACCGGGCACATGTAAACAATGAAGTAGGGTATTTCCAAAAACAATTGTTGATGTTTCATCAATAAATCCATAAGGAGGTAATTGCTTTGTATAAGGTATTCCATACATCTGAGCCGCTTCCCCGCTAGATTCATACAAAAACAAATCAGCTTTATTAAAATGAGGAATAAGATTGAACATAATATTCACATACCGATTACCAAGTATGTGGTCTATATGAGCATGAGTATTTAACAGATATTTTGGAATAAGTTTGTTTCTGAGAATAAAATCCGTCAATTGAGTACTCTCTTCTTTATCAAAATTGCCTGCATCTATAATAACACATTGCCTTGTATCATCATATAAAATATAAGTATTCTCCTGAAATGGATTGAAAATAAATGTTCTAATCTTCATTATGTTATTTAACTTCATAAATGTCAATAATTTTTATAGTCTTAGTGTATCCCGTATCATAAATTTCAGTCGGCATTATTCTTTCTTTAATTGGATTTTTCAATTTAACACTACCTTTTATAGTATTGTTTTTCACTTCTTAAATTAAATACATTTTAATCAGACCTGCATTTTTGTTTTCAATAGTATTTTTTTTAACTTCGGTTCTTGTATTATTTTTACCATTCAAGAGGAAACTAATTGCAAATAGCATCGGAATTATAAGAAGAACTAAAAAACTAATAGGATTATCCATAAGATACAATTTGCAATATGAGGGGGAAAAAGTGGGATCTAAGGGATTCGAACCCATGACCTCTGCCCTGTCAAGGCAGCGCTCTAAACCAACTGAGCTAAGATCCCAAGGAAGATGCAAAGTTAAAAAAATAATATATTAATTATAATTTTTTAAGACATAATATTTCCTGAAATTAATTTTGAATAAAAATGTTCTTTCACACCGGAATTCAAAAATATGTAATTACTAAAAAAAATCAATTTTATATGAAAAATTCTCTTTTTGTATCAAAATAATTAAAGTTTAGTATTTTTGCAAATCTGTTTTTAAATAACAATAACACTTTTGACAAATAAATTGAACACACTTTGATATATTTTTGTTATTAATCTTGAGTTACATAAAAAAACGGATTAGCTTTAAAGTAATAATAACTTTTAAGAATAAAAAATATAAATGAACAGAAAATTTTCAACACAAGTAAAAAGAATAATTACCCGTAGTAGAGATGAAGCCTCCAAACTCGGCAATTATGAAATAGGGACGGAACATTTGTTACTAGGATTATTGAATGAAAAGGATAACCTTGCCAATAAAGTATTGGAAGCTTTGAACATAGACTTGGAAAAAATCAAAGAAGTTATCATTACAAAAATAAAATCAACTACTTCTCCAAGCGATATTATCCCTATAGAAAATATACCTATTGACAGAAATGCTGAAAAAATTCTTAAAATTACTTTTTTAGAAGCAAAACTTAATAGAAACGAACAAATAGAAACAGAAGATTTAATGTTGGCTATTATAAAATATCCTTCCGAAACATTAGCAAAAATATTTGATGACTTTGGTTTGACTTATTCAAATTTCAAACGGGAACTTCATTTTGTAAAACAAAATTTGGAATTTGAGGATGACTTCGAAGATTTTATTGAAGATTCGTCAGATCCTGGCAACCCGTTTTCATCGCGAGATGAATATAATCCAAAAGGCCAAAAACAAAATCCCAAATCTTCTACACCTATTTTAGAAAATTACAGCAAAGATATTACGCTTCAAGCAAAAGAAGACAAGTTGGATCCAATAATAGGGAGAGAAAAAGAAATAGAAAGATTATCGCAAATACTTAGCAGACGAAAAAAAAACAATCCTGTATTAATCGGTGAACCCGGGGTTGGTAAAACCGCTATAGTAGAAGGATTGGCTCTCAGGATAGTACAAAAAAAAGTTTCAAGAAACCTTTTTAATAAAAGGATATTAATGTTGGATCTCGCTGCTTTAGTTGCGGGAACAAAATATAGAGGACAATTTGAAGAGAGAATGAAAGCCATCATGAAAGAAATGGAAAATACAGATGATATTATTCTCTTTATAGATGAAATTCATACAATGGTAGGTGCTGGAGGAGCAACAGGATCATTGGATGCCTCCAATATTTTTAAACCGGCATTGGCAAGAGGGGATCTTCAATGCATCGGAGCATCAACCCTCGATGAATATAGACAATACATTGAAAAAGACGGGGCACTGGAAAGAAGATTTCAAAAAGTTATCGTAGAACCTCCCTCCGTTGAGGAAACAATTGAAATTTTAAAAAACATCAAAAGCAAATATGAAGACTTTCATCAAGTTGAGTATTCGGAAGAAGCAATAGAAGCCTGTGTGAAACAAAGTCAAAGATATATAAGTGATAGATATCTTCCTGATAAAGCTATCGATGTTATGGATGAAGCAGGAGCAAGGACACATCTTAGCAATCTGACTATTCCAAAAGAAATGGAAGATCTTGAAAAACAAATCGAAGAGGTAAAAACAAAAAAAACGGAAGCGGTCAAAAATCAACAATATGAAAAGGCTGCAGAATTCAGAGATAAAGAATCAAGATTGACTTTCAATCTGGAAGAGGCAAAAATCAAATGGGAAGAAGAATCCAAATCACTAAGATTTCCTGTTGATGAAAACAATATTTCCGAAGTTATCTCCATGATGACAGGTATTCCTGTAAATAAGGTAGCTAAAAACGAAAGCAAACGTTTGATTTCCATGGCTGATGATTTAAAAAAAGTAATCATAGGTCAGGATGAAGCTGTTGATAAGATTACAAAAGCCATAAGGCGAAACAGGTTGGGATTGAAAGATCCTAATAAACCTATCGGTACTTTTATATTCTTGGGACCTACCGGGGTTGGTAAGACGGAAATGGCAAAAGCTTTGTCCGAATATATATTTGATACAAAAGATAGCCTTATAAGGATAGACATGAGTGAATATATGGAAAAATTTTCTGTCAGCAGACTTATAGGAGCACCTCCCGGATATGTCGGATACGAAGAAGGTGGCCAATTAACTGAAAAAGTCCGTAGAAAACCTTATAGCGTTATTCTTTTAGATGAAATAGAAAAAGCACATCCGGATATTTTCAACATTCTCTTGCAAGTACTTGACGAAGGTGAACTCACTGACGGATTAGGTAGAAGAGTTGATTTTAAAAACACAATGATAATAATGACTTCCAATATCGGAGCAAGACAACTTCAAGATTTTGGAACAGGTATGGGATTTTCTACAAAGGCCAGAGATAAAGAAGTCAATAAAACATCTAAACAAATTATACAAAATGCGCTTAAAAAAACTTTCTCTCCTGAGTTTTTAAACAGAATTGATGATGTTGTTATATTTAATAGCCTCAGCAGAGAACATATTCATGAAATTATTAATATTGCATTAAAAGATTTCTATCAAAGATTAGCTGAATTAAATTTTACTGTAGAATTTACAGATGAAGCTAAAGAATACATTGCCAACAAGGGATATGATCCTAAATTTGGAGCAAGACCATTGCACAGAGCAATACAAAAATATGTCGAAGATCCGTTAGCTGAATTTATTTTAAATAAAAACCCCGAAAAAAATTCCGTATTGGAAATTTCTCTGGATGAAAATAAAACTATAAAAGTATCGGTTTCACTAAAAAACAAACATAAGAGTAAAAATAATTAATACATTACTTATTGTTATCAAAAGATTTTTATATTAAATATTAATATCATATTTAAATTATAGAAAATAGTTTAAAGAAAATATTGAATTATCAAATAAAAAGTTTTATATATTTGCACAAATAAAAATATTTTTTAACAAAAAAGTACCTACTCCGGTAGAGTATTTATACAAAAAACAGAAAATTTGAGTATTAAAAGAAGAAAATTCAACAATCAAAAAAAAGAAGACCTTAGAAACAAATTTAGAATTAATGAAAGGATCAGAGTTCCTGAAATAAGACTTGTAGGTGACAATTTGGAAGAAGTCAGTCAAGTTGCCGGATATAAAGTGACTCCTGATATTTACAATACAAAACTGGCACTTCACTGGGCGAATGAATTGGAAAAAGATCTTGTTGAAATTAGTCCTAAAGCAAAACCTCCGGTTTGTAAAATCATTGATTACTCCAAATTTATTTATCAGCAAAAGAAAAAGCAAAAAGAACTTAAAGACAATACTGCCAAAACAGTTGTTAAAGAAATTAGATTTGGGCCTAACACTGATGATCATGATTTCAATTTTAAATTAAATCATGCAAAAAAATTCCTTCAAGAAGGTAATAAAGTTAAAGCCTATGTGTTTTTCAAAGGTAGAACCATTATCTTCAAAGACAGAGGAGAATTGCTTTTATTGAGGTTTATAAAAGAACTTGCTGATCTCGGAGCCGTTGAAAATCTACCCAAGCTGGAAGGGAAGAAAATGACAGTGATTATTTCACCTAAGAAAAAGAAGAAAAAATAATAAAATTGTATAGACAATGAGTTGTTACCCTTTTACTAAACTGCTGTCAAAATAATGATAGTAGTTTAGTAATACTCTATTTTTCTCTCAATCACTTTTTTCAAATGAAGAAAAATTTTGCTATCGTTGATATTGAAACTACGGGAGGCTCAGCCAAAAGAGAAAAGATAATAGAGATAGCAATTGTAATTTTTGACGGTAAGAATATTATCGATTCATTCGAGTCATTAATTAATCCTCAAAGAAGCATACCTCCTTTTATCACAAGTATTACAGGTATTACAAATGAAATGATAAAAGATGCTCCAAAATTTTATGAGATAGCAAAAAATATCGTTGATATTACTGAAGACTGTATATTTGTAGCGCATAATTCAAGATTTGATTACGGTTTTATCCGCCATGAATTTCAAGAATTAGGATATACTTATTCCAGAAAACAACTTGATACCGTTAAATTATTTCGCCGGTTTTTTCCCGGTTTAAAATCTTATGCGTTGGGCAATCTGATACAACATTTTGCTATAGAAACAAATGCTCGTCATAGAGCTATGGCAGATGTTGTCGCCACACTTAAGCTTCTTAAAAAGGGATTGTTGTTGCCTCAATCAGAACAAATTTTATCAGATATATTCGGTATTTATATCAAAGAGGCTAAACTTCCCTCCGGCCTGTCCTACCAAGATATTGACATCCTACCTGAAAGTACCGGCATATACTATTTTCTTGATATTTATGATAATATCATTTATATAGGAAAAGCTTTGAATATAAAGAAAAGGGTCAAACAACATTTCCAAAAAATAACTCCTAAAACAGATAAATTTTATAGCACGGTAAGAAAAATAGATTATGAAATCACCGGAAGCGAGTTGATAGCTTTGTTAAAAGAAGCTGAAGAAATAAAAAAACACAAACCTCCAATTAATAAAGCATTAAGAAAGGATTCTTTTCCATACAAGTTATATACTTCTAAGGATTCACTGGGATATCTAACATTTAAGATAGCAAAATCCATAAAAAAAGACACAGCTGTATTGTCAGAATTCACAACAAGAAAGCAAGCTAAATTATTTGTAGAAAACACAGTACATAATTATCAACTATGTAAGAAAGTAGCTGGTATTGAATATCACGAGGGAGCTTGTTTTGAATATGGATTTAAAAATTGTTCCGGAGCATGCATTGGCCTTGAATCACACGAAAATTATAATAAAAAAATGATATTGGCTATTGAAGAGATGAAAGATTTCTATGAAGAAAATTTTTTAATTATAGTTCCCGGCCGGGATAAAAACGAATCGGCGATTATACTTGTTGAAAAAAACAATTATGCAGGATATGCTTATATTGATAAATCTGAAACCATTATATATAATATTAATTGTATAAAAAATCATATAACTCCAAAAAAGTATGATAAAGATTTCAACAAGATAATCAAAAGTTATATCAAAAACAGTTCTGTCAAAATCGTAAAATTGATTTAATAAATTAATCATGACTGAGATAAAAACATATAAAGACGCATTAAATTACATCTTTTCCAAATTACCGATATTTCAGCGGGTAGGGTCAAAAGCCTTGAAATATGACCTTTCGAATATTATCAATTTGATAGGAGCAATAGGAAATCCCCATTTAAAATTTAGGTCAATCCATGTAGCAGGCACCAATGGAAAAGGAACAACCGCACATGCTTTGGCATCGATTTTCCAGGAAGCAGAATACAAAACAGGCCTTTATACTTCTCCTCACTATAAAGATTTCAGGGAAAGGATTAAAATAAACGGAAAATTCATCCCAAAATCATATATAAAATCATTTACGATAAAATATCAAAATCTTATTGAAGATATTAAACCAAGTTATTTTGAATTATCGGTAGCTTTGGCTTTTAAGTATTTTGCCGATGAGAAAGTGGATATTGCAATAATTGAAGTAGGACTCGGTGGCAGATTGGATTCCACCAATATCATCACCCCCCTATTATCCATAATCACCAATATATCCATGGATCATACGCAGACTTTAGGACATACTATCGCTGAAATCGCCAAGGAAAAAGCAGGAATAATAAAACAAAACGTTCCGGTAATTATTGGAGAAAAACAGAATGAAAGTAAACCTGTATTTATAGATATTGCAAATACTAAGAACTCATCGCTATATTTTGCAAACGATGAACTGAAAACAAAAACAATCAAACAAAATCAATACTGCACAAAAATCGAAATAGAATCCGGATTTACAGATATAAAAATTCTAAAAACGGATTTAACAGGACCTTTTGCTGATAAAAACATCAAATACGTATTGACAGCACTATATGTTTTTTTAAGAAATTATAATAACTGGATTATATCTGATAAAAGTATCTTAAGCGGACTTAGACATGTAAAACGCAATACAAAATATATAGGGAGATGGCATATTTTATCTCGAAAACCCAAAATGATTGCTGATGGCGCGCATAATATCGGGGCTTTTAAAAATACTCTTGAATATATCAATACTCTGAAATATAAAAAACTGCATATTATTTTAGGAATAGTCAATGACAAGGAATGGGATGATATTTTCAAATTATTACCAACTAAAGCAACATATTATTTTACCAAAGCCGATATACCCAGGGCAATGAATGAAATAAAATTAATGAATAAGGCAGCAAAATACAAGCTAAAAGGGAAAGCGTTTTGTAATATATCCGAAGCAAAGGAAAATGTTCTTAATACAGCTAAGGAAGATGATCTTATTCTGATTTTAGGAAGTATTTACTTAGTCGGTGAAGCGATTTAGTGTCTATCTATAAAGCGCTTAACTATTCAAAAACAAATATTTTTGATGAAATCTTTACTTTTCCGATACGAAGTGATACCAAAGTATCAGCTGGTTGAGGAAAATAAACATATCGCACAAAGAAAGATTGTTTTTAAATTTTAATGACTTTGTGGACAGATACTATTTAGTAAAGAGATATATTCTTTTGGGGGTTCAATTTATAATATCTATGCTCATCACATATTTCACCATTTTT
>JALSPW010000265.1 GCA_026985735.1 Saprospiraceae bacterium | reverse complement strand
TCTGCTTGGGAGAGGTTGAGACTATAGGTTGCTTCGAAAGTAGATAGTGCAATTTTGCATAACTCATCATTTTTCACTATGTCGATGCATTCATTTAAGCCATTAACAAAATCACCTAGAGTCATGGTATTTTCACAATCGACTTCAAAAATCTCATGACCTACACTTGCAGTTGTTTCATAACAAGGAGATGCCGTATAATCTCCTATCAATAAATCAAAATTACTATTAAGGCAATCATTAATTAATTCTCCAAATTCAGTTAACGGTTTATTATAATAGAAATGATTTTGTCTTTTATTATCTCCCGATTGTGGTTGATCTACTATTATTAAGGCCTTTGTAATGGAGTTTATGGTATTATCTGTATAGTACAAATATAATGCTTGAGCTAAATAATTTTTCCATCCGCTTCCATATTTAGCTAATGCTATTCCGGCTGGTGCTTCATTTAACTCTTCAACATCTTCGGCATAAACCTTTAATCCTATTTCCAAAAGATCGTTATCAAATTCCTGCGCACATTTATCCAAATTGGATTGAACATTAGGATTATTAAATGGATTACACCCTAGTTGTGATGGAGATGTAGATCCGGAAGGACCAAACTCATCGATATCTCCACAAGAACAAGGATCATTCCGTATAAGACCAGGCCATCCACGAACATTCTTAGAATGCTTTTCAGCCTCTATTTTACTATAATCTATAAGTGTATATGTATCTTTATCTTTACGTGTATCATTCTGTGTATTCTTGTCTACTTCTGAAAAACAACCCTTAAAAAGCCCGTACTTTTTGTTTGCCCATATAGCCAATTTTTTTATCCATCTTTTATTGAAAAACAGCCTATCGCATGGATTACCAAATTCTCCTTTTCCTGCATCCTCAAATCCTTTCCATGGAAAACTACCTCTCATTTCCAATTCACTTTCTAAAAAACTAAAATCATCTACTGCAAACCTTCCCGAATATTTATTATTATGAAATACATGAAGACTATTTGAAGCAAAACCTAACTCGTCAAGTAGAAGTCCTATCTTTATCGAGTATAAACTGTCATTCGAGGGAATATTATTAATTTCAAATTTATCTGATAATATTTCAACCATATATGCCATTCTGAATTTTATGATATTGTCCACATCTTTGTAACAAAGCATTTTAATTCCTTCATTTGATTCTATTTTAATATCATTTGGCGGTAATAGAGGGACACTTATTACAGTTTCTGATATGTTGGCTCTATCCCATATTGGCTGAAACCTATATATACTAAATTTTAAAGAATCATTATTTGATAATAGATTTTCTATTTGAGATGTTATTTGGCTATTGAATGTTTCAATAGCTTCTGTTAAAGAAATCGAAGGTTCTATATCCCTATATTTCAATAGCTGTTCACCTGAGATATCTCCTTCATCCTTCTCGCACCCACTAAAATACACACTCATACCAATAATTGACATAAAGAATATCGCAATAGGTAATACTCTATAAATAAGCTGATTAGCTAAATCGGGGGGGTAAATGTTTTTCTAAAAAATTTTGTTTTTTTCATAATTAAATGTTAAAAAGTTATAAAATGTTATATATCAGTAAAGTGTATCGCAAATATTGTGCCAAAATCTCCCACCATCCCCGATATCTTTCATCAGATCCTCGATAGTATCTCTCTACAATTGCACTTTTATCACATAGTTATATATCATATTGAGAACCTCTTGTTTA
>JALSPW010000264.1 GCA_026985735.1 Saprospiraceae bacterium | reverse complement strand
ATACATTTGCTTTTGTATTAGTGAAAATGCAAATATATAAATAGCTGTAAACTTATTTTATACAGCTATTTATTATTTGCTATTTTTTAACACTTTATACATTCACCCTGAATTGCTGAAAAATAAAGATTGCTTTTGGCTTTAAATAAATTTTTAACCAGGTACTAAAAATAGGATTTTAGCAGGATTTGATTTAATTCCATAGATTATAGCCAATTGAGAGTATTTATTACCTAATTCAATAGCTTTTCTTTTCGATATATTTAGTATTAAAAAGCTATCTTCGACCCAATCATTATTACCTATGCCTTTTGCATTGTAGTAGATAAGCCCCGCCTTTTTTATCAATGTTTCTAGGTCTTTGTTTCTTTTTATGTTCTCTTCCTGAGAAAGTATTTTTGGTAACGGGTTAAAAGCAGTTATTAAAGTCCAACCTTTTTTTCCGGTAAGGCATTTATCAATCCATTTGTTGTTTTTATTTATTTGAATATTATAGATTTTATTGTTGCAATAAACTAAATATTTTGTTTTTTGAAATAATTTATGATATTTTTTTCTTAGGTTCATTGTAAATAACTTTATAATATAAAAGTATCTGATAAACACAAATATATCTAAAAAATTTTAATTGTATTAAATATTTTGATTGAATTATATCAGAATTAATTTGATTTTTATAAGAAGAAAAATTTACCGATATATTTCTTAATAATAATTTTTACCGTATATTTCGGAAAAATTATTGAATTATGTATAATACAAAAATAGCAGGAGTAGGTAAATTTATACCTGAAAAAGTGGTTACAAACCACGATTTGGAAAAAATGATGGATACTTCAGACCAATGGATAAGGGAGCGTACGGGAATTGAGGAGAGGCATTGGTTGAGAAGAGGTGAAGAAACAAGTTCCACCATGGGAGCAAAAGCGGCAAAAATAGCTATTGAGAATGCCGGTATAAAAGCTGAGGATATTGATTTTATCATATTTGCAACTCTTAGCCCCGATTATTTTTTCCCGGGAAATGGTGTTTTGTTGCAACGTCACCTTGGCATTAGCAAAAATCAAGTAGGTGCATTAGATATTCGAAATCAATGCAGTGGCTTCATTTATGGTATGGAAGTAGCAGATCAGTTTATTAAGACCGGTAAATATAAAAATATTCTATTGGTTGGTGCGGAATATCATTCCGGAGGTTTGGATATTAGTACCAGGGGTAGGGGATTAAGTGTGTTATTTGGCGATGGTGCAGGAGCTGTAGTTTTGCAACCTACTGAAGATAACTCCAAAGGTGTGCTTACTACACATATTCATTCTGATGGAACAGATGCCGAGATTTTATCTGCTACAATACCAGGAATGCATGGTGGATATTATGCTGATGATGATTCAGTTTTTGGGTTTGATGATAGCACGGATCATCCTTTTGTGCTATTAACTCAAAAAATGATGGATGATAATATGATTTTTCCTTATATGGATGGTCAGGCTGTTTTTAAAACGGCGGTAAGGAAATTCCCTGAGGTTATCAATGAGGGGTTAAAAACGGCCGGTTTAACAACTAAAGATGTAAAATTGGTTATTCCGCATCAAGCTAATTTGAGAATAAGTCAATTTGTTCAGAAGATACTTAGATTGACAGATGATCAAATGTTTAATAATATACAAAAATATGGAAATACAACAGCTGCATCTATTCCTATTGCCCTTTCGGAGGTATTGGAACAAGGGTTAATAAAAGAAAACGACATCTTGGTTCTTGCTGCATTCGGAAGTGGCTTTACATGGGGAAGTGTAATTATAAGATGGTAGAAAATAGAAATTATTTTATTTTATATTTACTGTTTATTACTGTGTGATTGCCATTATATTTTTTATCTAAAAAAATAATACCAAAATTGTAAAAATCAAGTGATGCTGTTACTTGCCTGTGATTAGTTATATGATTCCATGCCTGTTTCATCCCTTGGGACCAATAGATATCATCAATGACTAAGATTGTTTTTGCATGGCTGTTTTTCAGTATCATCTCAAAGTATTTTACAGTGCTTTCGTATCTGTGATTGCCATCTATGAATGCGAAATCAATCTGGGCTATATTTTCTAAAATTGTAGGAAGGGTTATATCAAAGTTCCCTGTAATTAATTTGACATTTTTAATTTGTAGTCTTGCGAATGTTTGCATAGCTACGGAAGATATCGATTCTGCACCTTCAAACGAATAGACAATTCCATGTCTATTCGCATTAGCCAAATATGATGTACTGATACCTAATGAAGTGCCTAATTCCAAGATGTTTTCGCAATTAAATTCTTTAATAATATTTGACATTAATTCACACTGCCATTTTGGAGATAATGCTGTTTTTGCTATTGATTTTACTGTTCTTTGAATGGCTTTTGTATGATTTGCTCCTGCACCAAAGTCTATAATATTCAATATCCTGTTGTCTTTTAAAAGAGATTTTCTGACGTTTTCTATATGATTAAAACGACAAGAGTGTTCTTTTTCCTCCAATATTTTATAAACTAATTCAGATAAATCATTATTGTCTATATTTTTATAGGTATTTGCATTATTGTAAAACTTTCCGATCTCTTTTAGTTTTGATAAGAGTTTCATTTGTTTGTATTTTCCTTCTTATAATTATTCCCGAAAATAACCATTCAGGAATATGAATGCATTTTATTTAACTATAACAATTTTCTTAAAATATGTTTTATTTCTCGATTTAATTCTTAAAATATATGTTCCATTTGTAAAATCACTAATATCCGCTTTAAGCGAAGTTTTATTAAAAGTGTTAAATTTGAGGCGTTTTTCATATCCTGTGATACTTATAAGCGCTAACTCAATATTTTTTAAGTTATCGTTTACTATATACAATAGGTTTTTAGCCGGATTTGGAAAAATAATAATATTATCTAATTCTTTTTCATCTGTTCCGTTTATTTCAGCTATAAATACTTTGACAAGTTTAAAACAATTATTATGATCTGTTACACTTACATCATACCATCCTGCTTTGAGACTATCGGCGTTATTACCGGTTTGATTTCCTGCTTTTTCATCCCATTGAAAAAAGTAGGGTGAAACACCTCCTGTAACCTGAATTTTAGCAGAACCATCTGCCATATTATTATGTGCCGGATTAGATATTATTGTTACCTTTAATTCTTCCGGTTGATCCAAAAATATTTCATTTGTTATTAACCTGCAATTATTATTGTCAATAATTGTAGCTTTATAAATTCCTGATTTGAGTTTGATAATTTCATTTCCGGTTTTTGTCGAATCATTCCAAACAACTTGATAATCAGGAGTCCCACCTTGTATTTGCAAACTTATTTTTCCGGAATTGTCATTGTAACATAAAATTTCTTCAACATTCACATTTGTAACTTCCAATGCGCTAGGCTGATTAATATAAATATTCTTACTTGAACCGGTACATCCTTTACTATCTGTAATTGTTACATTATAATTTCCGGCTCCTATATTATATAATGTATCGTTTGGAGAGTTTTTGATTTTTTTTATTCCTGCACTCCAATTAAAATCAAAAGGATAATTTTCTGATATTACCGTGGTTCCAATTGAAGCGGTTTTATCATTATAGCACGAAATAGTATCTAATTGCTTGATTTTTATTTGCAACGGAAGATTTAGATTTTTAATTTCAATATTATTAAGAATTTGTTTGCACCCGAGATCATCAGTTGCGGTAACCCCATACACTCCTGATGACAAGTTATCAATATTATCAATAAAATTGTCGCCGGTGTTCCAGAAGTAATAATATTGTCCGTATCCGTTATATGCCGAAACTTTGATATAGCCATCATTTGTACCTGAACAATTGACATTTCTTATTGAATCGATTTTTAATGCAATACTATCAAGAGTAATAATTTTTATGCTGTCAATAATTTTACTGCATCCTTTGGAATCTATAATTTTGACATTATAAATTCCTGCCGTGAGATTATAAATATCATCGTTGAAATTAATATAGTTTCCGGAATCGTTTTGCCATATAAAACTATAAGGTGGTGTTCCTCCTCTTGTCTTTATTTCAATCAATCCGTTCTCTTCTCCAACACAGGTTACATTATCCAGGGCATTTATTGAAACAGATAGAGAATCGGGATCTTTTAAACTTACCGGACCAAATACTTTACTGCAATGCTCGGTATCTGTTATTGTACAGAAGTATTCACCGCTAAATAGGTTATCTGCAATTGAAGCCGTATCTCCCGTATTCCAATTATATGTATAAGGTGGAGAACCTCCAGTAACATATAAGGAGATTTTACCGTTATTAGCACCATGACATCCGGGGTTTATTTTTTGAATAATGCCAATATTGAAAACATTTTTTGCATTTAGAAGAATATCAGGAGATTCTACTCTGCAACCTAAACTATCGGTTATGGTAACTCTGTATGTGCCGGATGACAAGTTTGCCGGATTTTGTACTGTGTCACCGGTACTCCAAAGATAAGAATATGGTTTTATGCCTCCTGTTTGATCAATAATTATCATGCCATCCGATAAACCCTCACAACCGGGTTGAATAAGGTCAATCAATTTGAATTGAATAGGATTGTCATGCAATACTTCAAACGTATCTGAAATAATGCCACACCCTGACTGGTCAGTAACTTCGCACCAATATTTACCATAACCAATATTTGTTAAAATACTATCGGTACTTCCGTTAGACCAATAGAAAAAATATGGCGGTTGTCCGTTTTTTACTGAAATAACCACTTCCGCATTATTACTGCCGTTACATGATTCATCAACAATATTTTCAAGAGAGATTGATATAGTAGTACTGTCTCCTGTATCATCATCCATTCCATTGCAATTTTCATCAATAAAATTGCATAATATCTCTTCAGCATCAGGGTTGATTAACCCATTACTGTCATCACAGTCAAAATTGTTGTCAACATACATACTATCAGGTTTTAAACAGAAAAATGTACCTGTTGTATCTTTACCAAAACCGTCATTATCATAATCAGGATAATATAAATGAGTTTCAATATCGGTTATTGAAGCATTGTAAATTATAATATCGTCCAATGCAATATCACCGTAATTTTTATTTTGTAAAGTTTTGCCTGTAAATCGAATAATACAAGAATTTCCTGAATACTTACTCAGATCTATTTCCTGAAAAATCCATTTAATCCCGTGATTTCCGTTGGTATAAAACAATGAGTCCCATTCCAATCCGCCGTTTTTACTTATTTCTACCATAAGGGAACCTATATCCACACCATTCATATTGTAGTAGAAACCCATTTCACATCCATCCTGCGTACTGATATCAAGGCATTCGGATTGTAAAATAGCTACAGTATCAGAGTTATTATCACTTGAAGAACTTTCCAAATAGATATAATTACCATATCCGTAAATATCACTATAAGGTCCGGTGTTTTCAGTGGAAGTTTCACCTGAATTAAGAAGCCATTTCTTATTTGTTAAATTATACCAGATTGCTGAATTCAAGCAATCATCATTACAATTCGAAAGTTGGTAATCATCAAATCCTTCTCGTATACCTGGTTTTGAGCATAATAAATGGACTGTTTCAGGACATGAACCGGATGATATATTTAATCCGCATTTTCCTTTTAAAGAGATAGCTAAACTATCATAAGCTGCTAAATTTGATAAAACAAAAGCTCCTGTATTTATTGTTGTAATATCAGGTTCAATATTATTTATATCAATAAGTATGGAATCTATATTATCATCAGGCTCCCAAGTCAATAAAACAGATGAATCATCCTGCGGAATAAGACTAATCCTTCTGGGTACCGGACAAATTATAGGTTCGAAATCTATCTCTACATATTCTAAAAAGCCGGTATTCCCTTTTAATTTATCTATTATTTCAAGTTGCCACTTTCCAACAGGAGAAATGCTGTCATACAAATTGGATATCGGCTCTTCAGGGCGAAATAATCCTGTAAAGGGATAAATATTGTCTTTTATACTATTACAGGCATCATCCGAAAAGTTTGCAGATTGAGAACATGTAGAATCTTGAGAATTGCCATAGCCTAAACCGTTATTTAAACCATTTGAAGATGTTAATGTTATGGTTTTTCCGGATGGTCCGGTTATATTTATTTCAAGGTCGGATGTCCAGGTATGGCTGACGATTAATTTTATGCTTTGTATGAAAAGATTTACCCCCAATTGCTTATCTGCAAATTCATTATTTTGAATATTGAAATAAGTTTTTCCGGGACTGTTGTTATTTTTATCTTTTAGAGCAAAATGAAGTCCACACTTAGACGGATTTGTCAAATTGGTAATAAAAGAATATTCATTTGACCATTTACTATCATCTTCATCACATATTGTTTTTATCTTAAAAAAATATTTTGTATTTGGTTCTAAGTTTTCTATTTTATATTCATTAGAATCAATTAGTGTGCTAATATGGATAGTATCATAAACATCAACTTCTTTTCTCCATTTTATTTTCCACGCAATACTATTAATTGAACTTTTCCACGATATAATAGCATAATCAAGTCCTGTGTTTTTTACCCGAACGCTATAAGGAGGTTTACATGAACTGTTGTCCATATCAAAATCAGGTTTATTGGAAAAACATACATTTGATATTAAAACCAATAGAAAAATAGAAAATTTGACTTTCAAATACATTAGCATTGAATTTTAATGTTTACGAATTTATGATTTATTTTTATTCTTATAAAATATTGATGCATTAAAATAACAAAATGATACAAAATTTCAAATAATTTTGAAAAGGAAACTGCACAAGTTGAATCATTTTAGTTAAAAAATAAATGATTTTTATGTAAAATTGACTTATGTCGAATAGTTAGCTTTATCTGTATACAATATTAAATATATTAAATATGTTTTATTAGTACATTGCAAAAAAGTGTTTTATTTTTAAAAATAAAATTTTTTCACGATACTTATAAAAGTTTTATTAATCATAAAATATAGGCATGATTAACCTTAAAAATAAAATGAATAATAATATTTGATATATTTGTAAATAATTTTAATTTTATAAAATATTTGATAACAATTAATTTTGAAATATGAACATTAGATTATTTTTAGTACT
The DNA here is from genome assembly GCA_026985735.1 of Saprospiraceae bacterium. Taxonomy (GTDB): domain Bacteria; phylum Bacteroidota; class Bacteroidia; order Chitinophagales; family Saprospiraceae; genus JADJGA01. The sequence goes on along the minus strand of JALSPW010000264.1, from coordinate 20,231 downwards.
GGTATTTTCTTTTTTTCTGCTGGATTCGTATGGGCAAAAAAAATATGACTTGTATCATTATGAAGGCATTGAGACTAATTCTAAAATAAACGATATATTATTAGGAGATGGGATAAGTGCTTATATTGCAACAGATGATGGATTGTATTTTGTTCCTTCAGTTAGTATGGAAGCTAGAATTATCTCACCGGGTCATCTTATTGCGGCTATTTCTCCAATGGAGAATAAGACTTTTGAATTTGGAGGTAAAGATAAATTTGCATTTTCGACAAATCCGGCTAAATTCTATTCCTTTGGCGATAGAAGTGTAAAGGTATCCGGTTTAGTTGAATATGATAATAATTTATGGATTGGAACAAATGACGGTTTATATGTTATCAATAAGAAAAGGAAAAAAGTAAGTCATCATTATACTCCTAACAATTCAAGTTTGGTGTCAAAACAGGTCAATTTTATTTTTAAGGATAAGTATGATGTTTTATGGGTTGGGACCAATAGTGGAATTATAAGAGTAGATAATGATGAATGGAAAGTATATGAAAAAAGACATTCATTTGAAGGTGTATTTGAAAATAATGAAGGTCTCTGGGTGTTGAGTAACAAAGAACTATGGAATATTGATAATATAAATAAAGCCAACAGGTGGTATAGGCTCAATTTGAAAAAAGATCTGAAGAAGGGAATTGTTAATGATCTTGTGGTTGATTCCAAAGGCAGACTGATAATAGCTTCAGATATTTTGGTCAGGTTTGATCCTTATGCAGATAAAGTTGAAAAATATGGAAAAGATCTCGGATTGGTGTCAAAAGCTTGCTCTGCAATTGCAATAGATAAAGAAGACAGGATTTGGATAGGAACTGCCGATAATGGTTTGTTTACAGTTGGATTTAATGATCATTTCAAAAGAACAAAGAAATATACGCCTCTTGAAATTGTTTTGATTAGTAGGTCGCCCAGTTGTTATGGTGATAATGACGGAAGTATAAAACTAATGATAAAAGGTGGCAAAAAACCTTATAAGTTTTTATGGTCAACGGGAGATACAGGGGTGAAAAGTGCGGATAATCTGATTGCAGGCGAATATAGTGTTACCGTAATAGATTCAAAAGGTGATTCATTGGTGAAGTCGGTTAATCTTAGAAATCCTGAAAAACTTACGATAAAAGTAAAAAATATTGAGAAAAATATCACAGGTGCAGGTAATATTGTTGAATTTGATGTTAAGGGAGGTACACCGGGATATAGATTGGAAATAGATGGATATTCCACGGATCTGGATAAGAAAAATGTATCTTATGGCAAACATGAAGCCAGGGTGATTGATGTATTTGGTTGTGATGACTATGTCGATTTTGAAGTGAAAGGAGAAAAAACAATGGCTGGCTTAGATGCTAAAAAGATTAAAGTCGGTCAGGTATTACGAATAAATAATTTGTATTTTCAAGCGGATTCCGTTGATATTACTGAAAAATCGAAACCTGTTTTGGATGAGATATTTGAATTCTTAAATAACAACCCTGATATTGTAGTTGAAATAGGTGGACATACAAATAATATTCCAACAACTGAATATTGTGATAAACTATCTACCGCAAGAGCAAAGAATGTTGCGGAATATCTCATAAGAAGAGGAATTGATAAATCAAGAGTGAGTTATAAAGGATATGGTAAAAGAAAACCTATCGCTTCAAATTCTACAGCAGCAGGTAGAAAACGGAATCAGCGGGTGGAAATGAAAATATTAAGTATAGGTAAAAATTAACAGTCGAATTTGAGGTTATATGAGGAATGTAATAATGATTTTGTTTGTCTTTTGCAATTTTATTTCATATTCGCAAGAAATTGTTTTGGATAGTATAGTGGAGGATAGTATGGATTATTATGATGATGTTATTGATTCTTATGATAGTGTGGAACAGGAATATAGTGGATATATATCATTTTTAAGTATTCAATATAAACATAATATTGTTTCAACACCGGTATCTTTCCAGTATAATCCATTTGGATTTGATGTTGGATTGTATAAACAATTTAATAGTGATTTACCTTTTTTTCTCGGAATAACTCTTTCTATGGATATGTATGGGAGTGAATCTTATCAGTATTATGATTACGGTTTTGAGGATGGATATGAATACCGGTTTTCAGATGACTTTAGGGGTTATATTGTGAATGTTGATATGGGAGGAAAATATTTTTCCAAAAGAAGTTTTTGGGTATTTAATCCTTATATTCAACTTGACTTGGAATACAGATATGCTTTTGCAGCTATAAATACTGTGAATTTAGATTTGGATGAGATGATAAATACTAACTATGAAGGAGGAAATTCCGGCTTGGGGTATGCATTTGGATTTGGTAGCTTGATTGATATTAATTCCGATGGATTATTTTTAAATTTTTCAATTAATTATAATTCAGGTGGGGGGTTGTTTTTATACAATAAGAAATATGATAATGATATGATATTATCGGTATTGGATAATTTTGACTATAAACATTTCCCTATAGGTTTTTTGACATTTAAATTGGGGATATCTTTTAGTAAATAACTTGATATGGAAGAATTGCAACAGGAAGATGTGTTTGGAGAAGAGTTTACAATAGTTGTTGATAAAAAGCAACAACCATTAAGACTTGATAAATTTTTATTGAATCGTATGATGAATGCGACTAGAAATAAAATTCAAAATGCAATTAAAAATAATATCGTTTTGGTAAACTCTAAAGAGGTAAAACCTAATTATAAAGTACGATCGGGAGATGTGATAACAGGAATTATTCCAAGGAAAAGGGATTTTGAAGGAGATATTAAGGCTGAAGATATTCCGCTGGATATAGTATATGAGGATGATGATGTGATGATTGTCAATAAACCCGCAGGAATGGTTGTGCATCCCGGTATATCAAATTATTCAGGTACTCTTGTTAATGCACTTAAATTTTATTTTAAAAAGATATCACTTCCGGTTATGGAAGGCAATGAGGATGACAGACCGGGTATAGTACACAGGATAGATAAAAATACTACGGGATTATTGCTGATAGCTAAAAATGATGAATCTATAACAAAACTTGCAAAACAGTTTTTTGATCATTCCATTGAAAGAGAATATTGGGCTCTTGTTTGGGGAAATTTTGAAGAAGAAAAAAATATCATTGATGTAAATATCGGAAGAAACCCGAAAAACAGGAAAGTGATGAAAGCATTTCCTGAAGGTGAAGCCGGAAAAAATGCTATCACTCATTATAAAGTATTGGAGGATTTTTATTATGTTAGCCTTGTCAGTTGCAGGCTGGAGACAGGCAGAACTCATCAGATACGAGTTCACATGAAACATATAGGCCATCCTGTTTTTAAGGACGAAACTTATGGTGGTGATAAAATCGTTAAAGGAACGGTTTTTACCAAATATAAACAATTTGTTCAAAATAATTTTAAACTTTTACCGGGACATGCACTTCATGCCAGGTCATTGGGTTTTATTCATCCTAAAACAGGTGAGAAAATGTATTTTGAGGTTCCCTTGCCTGATTATTTTAATCAAGTATTGGAGAAATGGCGATCTTATGTAGCAAATAAAAAATAATAATTGCAAAATAAGTACTTTATGAACAAATACTAAATATTGAATTAAATTTAAAGTTTGTCTATTTTCTCTATAGTCTTTTCTATCATCTTATCAATGAAGGCATAAGGATTTTTACTGAATTTCATAGTGGTTCTGTTGGCAATTATAGCATTTACCGATATTGCTTCATGTCCTAATAGTTTTGATAAACCATAAATTGCCGATGTTTCCATTTCAAAATTTGTAATATGTCGGTTTAGGCATTCAAAATCTGAAAGCTTATCTATTATTTTGTGAATTTTTTGCTTTAATCTCAATTCTCTCCCTTGAGGTCCGTAGAAACCACCTGCAGTCATTGTGATGCCTTGTATATAATCTTTTCCGACCGTATCCAATAGTTTTTTACTCCCTTCAAAAATGTATGGTATGCAAATATCCGATAATTCAGGAAATTCTCTATCCAGTTTGGAGTAAAATTTATTATGATATGATTCTTTTTTATAATCGTAGAAATTCAGTAATCCATCCAATCCCAAACCATGAGAAGCTGCCACTATGGAGTCGACGGGAATTTCTTTTCTTAATGCACCGGAAGTTCCCATTCTTATTATATAAAGTTTGGAAAAATCCTTTTTTATTCTTCTTGTTTCAAAATCTATATTTTTTAATGCATCTATTTCATTAAGCATTATATCAATATTATCAGGTCCTATTCCCGTACCAATAACGGTTATGCGTTTATTTCCAAGAGTCCCGGTATGGGTGACAAATTCGCGTTTTTGATTTTTCAACTCTATCTTATCAAAAAGCCTGCTTACTCTTTCGACACGTTTCGGATCGCCTACCGTTATAACAAAATCTCCCAAATCTTGAGGATGTAATCCAAGATGATAAATTCTACCGTCATCGGTCAATATCAATTCGCTTTCTTTTAATTTTTGCATATTGTTTTATTTAATTATTATCTGTCGATAAAAACTATATTACATTTATATCAACAAAAATCATTCCTTATTTTAAAGAGTGGATAGCTTATTTGCATTCCAAAATAATCGGAGCGGTAAAAACCGTATCGCTGTAATGGCCGGCTCTGTCAATTAAATATATTTTGTAATACAAGGTGTCGAAAAGAATATTGTCAACTACGGAACAAGGCGGAATATTATTTTCAAATAGACAACATGTAGTGTATAGTTTGAGTTCAATCTCACCGGAAACACCATTGCCTGTACCTGTGTCAGGTAGTTTAGGTATTTTTATACTTTCTGCAATATTTCCAGTTCTGCTATCAATAACAAATAAATTCGGTAATGAATCATTTGCGTCAAATCCCAAATCTCCATCACCATCTGTGAATTTTAAATATATAAAAACAGAATCGGAGTTTAAATCACCTTGAATCATAATATTCTTATCCATTCCTGTATATTCCAGATGGGGAATTACAGGAAAATCAGGCTTGGGGCTGCAAGCTGTTAAAAAAATCAAAAAAAATACTAAAATAAATACTAATATCTGTTTCACTTGATAACTTTGTATTTAAATAATTATACAGGAAGAATAATTTTGAAAAAAAAATATTGATTTTTATTTCAAATAATTCTACTTGAATAGTTATATCAAACTGCTAACAAGATGGTGAAATAGAAAAAGAATTAGTTTTGCTTATTCAATGAAAAAAATCATTGCATAGACTTAGCTATGGAAATAATTTTTGAAGAAGAAGAGAAAACTAAACTTTTTATAATAAGCATATTGTTAGCAGTTTGGTGTTACTATATTTAATTTATACGAAATTAATATAAAATTGGTTAATAAAGTATAAAAAGTACTATAAATATTATTAAATGAGTGATTTTGTGCGAACTGAATTAATTAATAGATACCGGAGACTTTTAGCCGGTGATGACATATCAAAAGATCAACTTATTTTGGATATATTTAATTTTCAGAGTAAAAATAATCCTGTATATAAAAAGTTTATTAATTATCTTGGGATTAATCCATGTGAAATTATCAATATTAACCAAATTCCCTTTTTACCTACTTCATTATATAAAAATCATAAGATAATTACAGGGGAATGGTCTCATGAGAAAATATTTGAAAGTAGTTCTACTACAGGAATGGTTCCTTCTACAAATTATGTTAGGGATTTACAGTTTTACTTAAATAATAGTATTTATTGTTTTGAAGAAATTTTTGAACAGGTAAATGACTTTTGTTTCTATGCATTATTACCTTCCTATCTTGAAAGAAACTCTTCTTCACTGGTTTATATGGTTGATTATTTTATTAAAAAATCAGGATGCGGTGGGTTTTATAAAAAGAATTACAAAAAGTTACTGGAAGATATCAAATCATATAAAGGGAAAAGACAAAAGATTCTTATTGGAGTTACATTTGCATTAATAGAGATGGCTGAAAATTTTCAGGAAAATCTTCATGATGTTATTATTATGGAAACAGGAGGAATGAAGGGGAGGGGAAAAGAATTGTATAGAGATGAAGTACATGGAATATTAAAAAGAGGATTTAATCTGTCTGCGGTTTTTTCCGAATATGGAATGACTGAATTATTATCGCAGTGTTATTCTACCGGAGAAGGGATATTCAGGTTACCCGTTGGTATGGATATTTTGATTACCGATATATATGATCCTTTTTCGGTTTTAACAAACGGAAAACAGGGTAAAATCAATATAATCGATATAGCTAATATCGATACTTGTAGTTTTATAGCAACAGATGACTTGGGGATTAAATATAAAGATAATAAATTCAAAGTGCTAGGGAGAACAGATGAGAGTGATGTAAGAGGTTGTAATTTATTGTTTTATTAAAGTGTCTTAATATAAAATAAAAGAGGCGTCCCGTCTTAGTAAATAATTCAATCTTTAAAGTTATGTTAAATGAGAAACCACCTATTTAGCTCAGATATTATTCATTATTATAAAAAATATTACCTTTGCACATTGTTTTGATAAAAATATTAACCTAAACAATAATTTTATATTTTTTTAGTTATAAAACAATTGTAAATTCACGATTTTAAAAATAATAACTATGTTTGATGATTTATTAGGGAATATGGGGGCTCAACAAGAAATGCTTGAGAAAAAATTAAAGGGAATTGAAATTAGTGAAAAAAGTCAACATGATGAAATAGAGATAGTGGTTAACGGGAAAAAAGAAATTTTGGATATTACCATCAATAAGGAATTTGCCGATGTAAGTGAATTGGAGGATTTGTTAGTGCTTACTATGAATAATGTTTTTTTTAAAATAGATAAAATAGTGGAAGCAGAGACTAAGAAATTATTGGATTCTATGTTGCCGGGAGGATTGTCGGAATTGTTTGGGTGATTTTACTTTTTGAATTACATATTAAGATAGATATTTATGTATAATAAATTATTACTTTTATTTATTTTCATTTCAACCGGTATATATTTGAATGCTCAACCTATTCCGGTAGTTGATTTGAGTTTTGATGCATGTTCTGTAATCGATAGCGGTACTATTAAATCAAATGTTAAAGTATCGGGAAACCCTGAGTGTGTTTGTGGCTTGGTAGGGGATTCTTATGAATTTGATGGAGTTTCGGATGCTGTTTATTTTGATAGTAGTGTTAATTATGTTTTTAATTCTGATTTTACTATTGAATTTTATTTCTCTGTTTATAATACGCAGGATATTGTTGATATCGTATCGTTCAAGAATGAATGCGTTAGTGATTCTTCTTTCTCCTTACAATATTTACCTTCAATAAATCAATTGCGTTTTTATGCTAATCATTCACAGTTCAAATCTATTGAAATAGATGTTCCTTTGGATGATAGCAAATGTTGGCATCATATAGCATTAGTACGTAAAGAATATGATTATTTTGTTTTTTTAGACGGTAAAAAAGCCGGGCAAATGATGGCAGACAGGCTTTATGCTTTTGCACCTGATAATATACTTTCAATAGCTAATAATCCTTGTGTTGAAGATGCCGGTTTCAATTATTATCGTTTTAAAGGCAGGGTAGATCAATTTAAAGTATATGATCAAGCGCTGAATGAAATTGTACTGGCAGAGGTGGAGTTACCATCGGATATGGTATTGAATCAAGATACGACTATTTATCTTGGTGATGGTATTCAAGTAGAAATGGGGCCTACTTGTGCAGATAATTTTAACTGGAGCAATAAAGCGGATCTGGATGATCCCGATATACTAACACCGGTAATAACTCCGCAAAAATCAACGATATATTATATTTATTTTCAAATGAAAGGAAAGACTTGTTATGATTCCTTGTATATTCATATTCAGGATAAGGATGCCCTGAATTGTAAAGATTTGCTATTACCTAACAGTTTTACACCAAATGGTGACGGTCTTAATGATCTATATGGTATCAGCAATAAATTTATCGTTGATGAATTAAAGTCATTTGATATTTATAATAGGACAGGAACCAGGGTGTTTCATACTGATAATAAAAATGAAAATTGGGATGGTTTTTATAATAGCAAGAAGATAAATCCTGGAAAATATGTTTATAAAGTTGAATATGTTTGTAAGGAAAAACAATATTTAAAACAAGGAATAATAAATTTACTTAGATAAATTATTAAACAATTAAAATTAAAGTGCGTTTAGAATAATGTAATCGTTATCTTTTAAAGGATTCGGTAAATAATAATTATTCAGTAGTTACATAGTAAATAAAAAATACAAATATGCCAAAATCAGTTTATAATAATATAGCCTTATTATTTTTTACGGTTTTTCTGATATCTTCATGTAAATCCTCTTTTGAAAAATTGCGTACAAGTAATGATCCTGAAAAGGTTTTTATTGAGGCAAATAAGTTTTATGAAAAGGGGAATTATATGAAAGCACAAATTCTATATGAAATAGTATTACCTTATTATAAAGGGAAGAAGGAAGCTCAGGATTTGTTTTATAAATTTGCTTATACTTATTATTATCTTGAAGATTATATGTTAGCCTCTCATTATTTTAAAAGCTATTCAAATTCATTTACAAACAGTCCATATAGAGAGGAAACTCTGTTTATGGCTGCATATTCCGAATATTTGATGTCTCCGGATTATCAGCTTGATCAAACTCAAACCCATAAGGCTATTGATGATTTTCAGCTTTTTGTAAATACATTTCCCAATAGTGACAGAGTTGAAGAATGTAATAATTTGATAGATAAACTTCGTCAAAAACTTGAAAGGAAAGAATTTGAAGAGGGAAACTTGTATTATAAATTGGGAAAATATATTTCCGCTATTGTTTCTTTGGAAAATATGTTGAAAGATTTTCCAGAAACAAAAAGAGAAGAGGATGTTAGATTTTTGATTCTGAAATCGTCATATAATTATGCTAAAAACAGTATTTTTGATAAAAAGCTTGAAAGATTGGAAGATACTATTTCAAAATATAATGAGTTTGTGAAGAGATTTCCTAAAAGTAAAAATTTAAGTAAAGCTAAAAAAATATACGAATATTCTTTAACTGAAATAAATAAAATTAAAAATGGTACAGGATATAAAATCGAAAGCCTTAGGAAAAGATCCTAATGTTTACCCAAGAGATATCAATGATTTTTTACAAAAAGAAAATATTGACAATATTTATGAGGTACTTGCAATTATTGAAAAAAGAGCAAAGTATTTAACAGCCGAAATGAAACATGAACTCAAAAGGAAATTGGAAGATTTTTCTATGAGTCATGATGCTATTGAGGAAGTGCTTGAAAATAGAGAACAAATTGAAATTACAAAGTTTTATGAAAAACTTCCAAATCCTGCTCTTATTGCACTTTTTGAATTTTTAGAAGATAAAATCGGTTGGGAGTACAGGGATAAAGAAGGAAATATAATAGAGAAAGATTGATTTTATATGATCACTGAGGGCAAAAATATTCTTATTGGTATTACCGGTAGTATTGCTGCCTATAAGTCTGCATATTTAGTTAGACTTTTTGTTAAAGCCGGGTATAATGTAAAGGTTGTAATGACAGAAGCAGCTACTGAAATGATAACACCCCTTACCCTTAGTGTATTATCAAAAAATAAAGTTTTTATTGATTTTTCTGAAAATAATGTTTGGAACAATCATGTAGAGCTAGGGTTGTGGGCTGATGTATTTGTAATCGCTCCCGCTACTGCCAATACGATTGCCAAAATGAATCATGGAATTGCTGACAATCTGCTGTTAACAACATATCTCTCGGCTAAATGCCCTATAGTATTGGCTCCAGCTATGGATTTGGATATGTGGAAACACTATATTACACAAAACAATATTAAGGAACTGAAAAGTCATGGAATTGATATATTATCCGTAGAGAACGGGGAATTGGCTTCAGGTCTTTTCGGTGAAGGACGGATGGTTGAACCCGAAAGTATTTTTGAGTATATTGAGTCAATGTTATATGAAAAAAAAGACCTTCAAGGAAAAAAGGTTTTGATTACTGCCGGACCTACTTATGAAAATCTTGATCCCGTTAGATATATAGGGAATAGAAGTACCGGTAAAATGGGAATAGCCTTAGCCAAAGAAGTTCAAAGAAGGGGTGGAGATTTAACTTTAATACTTGGTCCTACAAAAATATCTTCTCCCGCAGGAGTTAAAGTTATAAATGTGGAGTCTGCCGTAGATATGGCAAAATCGGTTTTTGATAATTTTCAAAATCAGGATATTATTATAATGGCCGCTGCAGTTGCGGATTATACACCAAAATCTGTTTCCAAAACTAAAATTAAGAAAAAAGAAGGAGATTTGATTTTGGAATTGAAAAGAACGATTGATATTGCCGCCACTGTTGGAAAAAAGAAAAATGAAAATCAAATTCTAATCGGATTTGCGTTGGAGACAAATTCTGAATTGGAAAATGCAATGAGAAAACTAAAAAAGAAAAATTTTGATTTGATTGTTTTAAATTCATTGAAAGACGAAGGTGCCGGTTTTGCTCATGATACTAATAAAATAACAATTCTTTCGGCAAAAAACAATAAGATTTCAAACTTTGAGTTAAAATCTAAAGAAAAGGTTGCAGTTGATATAATAGATGAAGTCGTAAAATTGTTAGATAAATAATATTTCTTTTTAAAATATTAACTATTCTGATGGAATCATTTTGATTAATATTAGTTTTTTATCTTAAAACGCTTTCTGAATTAATTACTTAAAATAAAAATGACAATGCGCAAAATATTTTTATTGTTTTTTATCGCTTTCGCTTTAACTGTTAATGCACAGGAATTTAATATTAAGGTTAAGGTACAAACTCCTAAATTGAAATTGGCAGACCCAAAAGTTTTCAAATTGATGGAAAAATCCATTGGAGAATTTTTTAACAATACAAAATGGACAAGTGATGAATTTGAAGATTATGAAAAAATCGAAGGTAATCTGGTTATTAATATAACAAATGAATTTTCACCAACTTCTTTTGTAGCGGATTTTTCATTTCAGTCCAACAGGCCGGTTTTTAATAGTAACTATAAAACGGTTACTTTTAACTGGATAGATAAAAATTATAAATTTAATTATGAAGAATTGCAGCCTATTGATATAAGTACCAATGTCTTTTTGGATGATTTGTCTGCAATATTGACCTATTACGGGTATTATATTTTAGCTATGGATTATGATTCATTTTCATCTCTCGGAGGAACAAAATATTTTGATAAAGCCAAAGAAGTAGTGGATGGCATCCCTGTAAATAATAAAAATTATAGCGGATGGAATTCTAATGGGAAAAAAAGGAACAGATATTGGTTAGTTGATTATATGTTGAATCCTAAATTCAGAAATTACAGACAATCATTATATGAATATCATAGATTGGGGCTTGATGTTATGTATAAAGATCCTGAAAGGGGGAGGGCTATTATTATCAGTGCTTTAAAAGAGGTAAGAAACATTGCTACACAATATCCTCAAAACTCTATCGTAATGCTATTTGTAAATTCGAAAAAGAATGAGATAATAGAAATATATAAAGCTGCAGGATATGCCCAAAGAAACTCGGTATATAGCTTAATGTCCGAGATAGACCCTTCCGGTATTGAGGATTATAAATCAATCTTACGATAAAATAAATATATGTCTTATAAAATTGCCGTTTTTGCTTCCGGTACCGGTTCTAATACTAAAAATATTATTGATGTATTCCGGGATTCTGAAATAAATGTGGCATTGATCGTTTCTAATAATCCTGATGCTAAAGTATTGGATATTGCAAAAGTGCATGATATCCCTTCTATAGTTATTAACAGAAAAGATTTATATCACTCCGGAAAATTTATAAACTATCTTATTGATGAAAATTTCGACTTGATTGTTTTAGCCGGATTTTTGTGGTTGATTCCTGCAGATTTGATATATTTTTATAACAAAAAAATTATAAATATCCATCCTGCTCTTCTTCCTAAATATGGTGGGAAAGGTATGTATGGAATGAAAGTACATGAAGCTGTAAAAAAATCGGGAGATAGTCTTTCCGGTATTACTATACATTATGTGAATGAAAATTATGACGAAGGAGATATTATTTTTCAAGCTCAAACAGATGTTTTGGATACAGATAGCCCTGAAGATATTGCAAATAAAATTCATGCACTTGAATACCGTTATTTTCCTGAAGTAATAGAAAAAATCTTAAAAAACAAATATTAAAAGTATATCTATGAATTTATTGTTTTTAGCATTGTTAATGCTTTTTCAATCAAATTGGATTGTATATGAATCTGAAAATCCTGCATTTAAAATCTCATTTCCTGCTGCTATTCAGGAAAAAGACAAGATTATAAAAACTGATATTGGAGAGGTTGAGGTTCACACAATTTATGCAGCTTCTTCAATTGATTCCACTGATAATAATCTTTATTTGTTGAATTATTATAGCTTGAATGAAAATATATTTAAAGGGGATAGTGCTATTTCCGTAAAAGATTTTTTGGATGAAACCATTAATAACATTTCCAAGGATTTGAATGCTGATATCATTTATACATCACCAAATATTAATGATAAAATACGAATAGCAAGTTACAGACTTGAAAATGCCAAAATTGCTATGAAGGGTAAAATTGTATTATTCAAAGGTTATTTTTATTCTTTACAAGTTTTTACAACAAAACAGTATTCGCTCAACAAAAATATGGATAAATTTTTAGATTCATTTTATGTGAATTAAGAATGTTTTCATGTTATACGGTTCTACCGGGATATACTTTTAATGCTTTTCTTAGTATTCTCATAGATTCTTTTAGATCATGGACATTTAGTACATAGCTGATTCTGACTTCATTTGTACCTCGTTCCGGTGTAGCATAAAAGCCGGTTGCGGGAGCAAACATCACGGTTTTATTCTCATAATTGAAGTCTTCTAACAGCCATTTGCAAAAAATATCGGAATTGTCGATTGGTAATCTGGCAACAACATAAAAAGCTCCTGCAGGATTTGGACAATAGGCGCCTTCAATATTGTTAATTTCCGCTACTACAATATCTCTTCTCGCTAAATATTCTTTCATTACATTATCAAAATATTCCTTTGGGGTATCCAATGCCGCTTCACCTCCGATCTGGCCGTATGAAGGTGGACTTAGCCTGGCTTGAGCAAATTTTAAAGCAGTAGCCATCAATTTTTTATTCTTTGAGATCATCATACCGATTCTAAAGCCACATGCACTATATCTTTTGGAGACGGAATCGATCAAAATAACATTATCATCCAGACCGGCCAACTGCATAATTGAAAAGTGCTCTTTTCCGTCATATACAAATTCCCTGTAAACCTCGTCTGCAATCAAATATAAATCATATTTTAAAGCTAATTCTTTAAGTGTTTGCAATTCTTTTTTAGAGTATAAATAACCGGTAGGGTTATTGGGATTGCAAACCATTATAGCTTTTGTTCTTTCTGTTATTTTTTTCTCAAAATGCTCTATTGCAGGTAAGGCAAATCCAGATTCAATATCCGATGGTATAGGGACAATATTTACACCGGCATTTATTGCAAAACCAAGATAATTTGCATAAAACGGTTCGGGAATTATAATTTCATCTCCGGGATTCATAATAGATTGCATGGTAAATAGCAATGCTTCCGATGCACCTGTTGTTATTATAATATCATCAGCAGTGATATGAATATTATTTTTCTTATAGTATTCAACCAATTTGGTTCTGTAACTGATATTTCCTGCTGAATTGGAATAAGTAATTACATCTTGATTATAATTTCTTATTGCATTAAGAGCTATTTCGGGTGTTTCTATATCCGGTTGACCAATATTGAGATGAAATACTTTTATTCCTTTGGCTTTTGCCATATCTGCAAATGGGACTAATTTTCTTATTGGTGATTCAGGCATTTTTATGCCTTTTGTTGATATTTTTGGCATTGTTAATAATTTATTTATACAAAATTATATTAATTTTTATTAATTTACAATTTTACATTTGACTTATCATTTGCATATTCTTCAATTGAATCAGCGATTATCTTTATACCTGTGTCTATCTGGTCTTTATCCATATTTGAAAAAGAAAGCCTGAAATTATTGTTTTTAACACCGGCAGGATCAAATGTTTTTCCCGAAACAAAAACAGCACCGTTTTTTATAGCTATTTTCATAATCTCTGAACTATCATAAACCGCTGGCAATGTACACCAATAATAAAATCCGCCATTTGGTTCATTCCATTTGACATAGTCCGGCATATACTTTTTAAGCGCATTGTCCATCATTATTTTTCTTTGGCTGTATTCTTTTCTTAAAAAATCCAAATAAGGATATATTTTTCCTTGTGATAAGAATTCATTTGCCAATACCTGAGTGAAATTAGGAGAACATGCATCCATTGCCTGCTTTATTAATTCACATTTTTCATATATCTCATTGTTGACCAATAACCAGCCCAACCTGAATCCGGGCCCCAGTATTTTAGAGAATGAACCGGTGTAGCAAATTGTTACATTTTCAGGTTCATTGCATTTCATAGGTATTGCCATTTCTTTTGCCTCTTCATTAAAATACAGGTCGTTATATGCATCGTCTTCAATCAATAAAATATCTTTATTACCTAGGAAATCCAATAATTCCTTCCTCCTCGCTTTACTGTATGTTATTCCTGCAGGATTGTGAAAATTTGGGGTTACATATAGAAATTTAGGTTTCTTAGGCAAATGTTCGATTTTTTTCTTTAAATATCCAATGTCAATACCTTCTTTGTCCACCGGAATACTTTCCATTCTTGCTTGATATGATTTGAAAACGGAAATTGCCCCTATGAAACTTGGATTTTCAGTTAAAATAATATCTTCCGGATCAATAAATTCTTTTGTCAAAATATTGATTGCCTGAAGAGAACCCGTGGTAATAAGAAGTTTATTGGAATCAACAGGTAACCCTTTCTTTTTTAAGAATTTTTTTAATGAATTTAATAATGGAGGATATCCGGGAGTCGGACCGTACTGAAATGCGGTTTTTTTTATTTCAGGTGTTAGATTATTATAAATATTATCTATTTCTTTGACAGGGAAAAGGTCATTATTTGGCATTCCTCCCGCAAAAGATATTATGCCCGGCTGTGTAGCTAATTTCATTAAATCCCTTATTTCCGAAGATCTTAATTGTTCTACGCTTTTAGAAAATGCATACATTTTTTAACTTTTTGATAGTGTCAAAATTAAGTTTTTTTTTTAGATTATTATAATTATTTTTTAATTAAAAGACTGTCTAAATTCATAACAATATCAACATACAAACAAAATAACTAATAATTGTTTGAAAATAAGACAAATAATAGAAAATTGAGAATTGAAAATTAAGAATTGAAAAAGACAAAAGATATAAGACAAAAGCATTTTGAGGAGAATTTATCAATGTTACTACCTCCTAATGTAAAGTTCAAAGGATAAAGGATAAAAGTTTGAAATACAAATGGGTTTTATTACAAATTAAAATTACGAATTATGAATGCTGAATTATTAAACCGGTTTTGAAGTCATGCTATCGCATGCTTTTAAGTCCAAGTTCAGTCATGTATTCGGACAAAAGTTAAAATATGTTAATTTTATTAGATTTGTGTTTATACTAATTTACAATAGGTAAGTTCTTTTGAAATTATGAAATATTTTTCATCTTAATTTTGTTATATATATGTATGAAGAAAAAGAATTTAATAAAAATTATAGATTGTCCCAGAGATGCAATGCAGGGATTGGAAACATTTATTCCTACTAAAAAGAAAATTGATTATCTCAATCAATTACTCAAAGTAGGATTTGATACTCTGGATTTTGGAAGTTTTGTATCACCAAAGGCTATTCCCCAATTGAGAGATACGGCAAAAGTGGTTGAAGCTTTGGATTTGAATAATACTAAGACAAAGTTATTGGCAATTGTAGCAAATGAGCGGGGTGCAAAAGATGCTTCTGAATATGATAAAATTACATATTTGGGGTATCCTTTTTCTATTTCGGAAACATTTCAGATTAAAAATACTCATGCAGGTCTTAAAGAGTCAATGATTCGTTTGGATAATATAATAAACATTGCGGAAAAGAAAGATAAGATAGTTGTTGTTTATATTGCTATGGGATTTGGTAATCCCTATAATGATAAGTGGAATATTGAGATAGTGAACAATTGTGTCAATGAATTAATAACAAAGGGTATAGATACGATTATCATGTCTGATACTGTAGGTTTAAGTACTAAAGATAGAATCAATGAAGTTTTTAATACATTGATTTCCGAATATCCTGATATTGAATTTGGAGCTCATTTTCATTCAAAACCGGAGTCATGGTATGAAAAAATAGATTCAGCTTATAAAGCAGGGTGTAGAAGATTTGATGGAGCATTAAAAGGATTTGGAGGGTGTCCGATGTCAGGATATGGTTTGGTTGGGAATATGCCTACTGAAAAAATAATTTATTATATCAATAAAATAGGGGAGAAAACGGGATTGAATGAAAAGGAATTAAATATTGCGATGGAAAAAGCAGTTGTTTTCTTTCCCACTAAATAGTGTCATCCCATAAAACCATTAAAATTAATACTCATTTCATTAAAAATCTTTGTTTTTAAAAATTCAAACAATTTATATACAGACTCAATTTAGGCAGATACCGGTTATGCTATTTTAATCATTTTGCATTTATTTAACATTAATGTTTTTTGTATTTCAAATAAGAATTATATCTTTAAGCGAAAAATTTAGATATTATATTTTGGAGATTAAATAATTTATGGAATTTCCGGAATAATATTTTAAAATGTCTTTTTTTATTCTTGTAATTGAATATTTATTTTAAAAATTGGATATTTTCGAAATATCATTCTTTATAATATTTGAATTATTTGATTATTAAATTCTTTTATAACAAAACTTTTTCAAATGAAAACAAAACTTACATTATTATTTTTTGGCTTATTTTTATCATTTTATTCCTTTGCGGAATTACCTTATGGTGCAAATGCTGAAGATTGGACTTTGGATCAAGTCCCCGATGGATGTGATGTTTCCGGTGGTTGGGGGCCTACATGGAATCTTTATGATCAATTAGATGCAGGAAAGCATGTTGTGATTGATTTCTCAGCTGTATGGTGTGGTCCTTGCTGGAATTATCATACCGGTGGAACTCTCGAAACTCTCTGGAATAATTATGGACCTGATGGAGATAATACAATCAGGGTATTTTTTATAGAAGCTGATTGTAGCACTAATGTTGCATGCCTTTGTGGATCGTCAGGGTGTAATGGTAGTACTCAAGGGGATTGGATGGCAAATGCATCATTTCCGTTTTTTAGCCCCTCAGGACAGGAATGTAGCGATGTGACATCGGATTATGCTATTACTTATTATCCTACTCTATATGCTATCAATGCCGAACATAAAACTGTTTGGGAGGTTGGACAAGCTTCTGTTGCGGGATGGGAAAGTTGGTTGTTTGAATCATTCAATCTGGATGCTACTGTAGACGTGACAGATGATGTTTGTGGTATAAATGGTGGAAGTATAGATTTATCTCCAACCGGAGGGCATGGAGATTTGGAATTTTTATGGAGTAATGGAGAAGTTACAGAAGATATTGATGGATTGGCTCCCGGTACTTATGATGTAACTATAACTGATGCAAACGGATATTTTATCAAAATAAATGACATTGAAGTTTTAGGAAATGATGACCCGCTTATTGCTGAAGAAAATTATATTGAAGATAATTTATGTTATGGAGATTCGTATGGTTCTATTGATATAGATGTGAGTGGTGGATATCCTGGATATACATTCTTGTGGAGTAATGGCGAAACAACTGAAGATATTTATAATCTTGTTGCCGGTGATTATTATGTTACTGTTACTGATGATATCGGATGTGAAACTATTGATACATTTACTGTTTCTGAGCCTGACGAACTTATTTTGGATGGAGATACATTTGATGCAACTTGTAATGAGAATAACGGCGGTATTATTTTATATGCTTCAGGAGGAACCCCTCCTTATGAATATAGCATAGGCGGTGATTTTACCTCGGAATCTGATTTTTATAATTTAGCACCGGGTGATTATATTGCTACGGTAAGAGATTATAATGATTGTGAGACTAGTATAGATCTTGTAGTCAATGAGGAACCTGCTCCAGTGGCTGATGCCGGACCGGATAAAGAACTTAGTTGTAATGTAGATACTGTACAATTGGACGGAACAGGATCAACAACATCTAATATTTATAATTATCTTTGGACAACTGAAGATGGAAATATAGTATCGGGTGAAACTACATTGACTCCTACGGTTGATGCTGCCGGAACGTATGTGTTGAAAATCACAGATATTGTATATGATTGTGTCTCTCTTGATACGACTATGGTGACAGATGATTCAAATTCCCCTGTTGCTACTATTGCTACTCCTGATATGATTACCTGTATTAATACAACTGTAACATTGGATGGATCTGCTTCATCTCAAGGAGATAACATAACTTATCAATGGAATACTAGTGATGGTAATATCGTTAGTGGAGAAACAGATTCAATAGCTATTGTTGATGCTGAAGGTAATTATACTCTGACAGTAATGAATAGTGATAATGGCTGTAGTTCATCTTCTACACAACATGTTGATGCTGATATAAATCCTCCTGTTTATTCGGCAGAAGATAAAACTATTACTTGTACTCAATCATCTGCACAATTGTGTGTAATAGTTTCATCGCCTTATGATAGTATAGTTTGGACTGTGTCGGGCGATAATTCGGATTGTATGACAGCTACTGCAGCCGGTTCTTATGAATATACGGTTTATGGTACTAACGGGTGTACTTCGACTGATGAAGTTACCGTTTATGCGGATATGACTCCTCCGGTTGTTAATATTGTAAATCCAAGTTCATTAGGCTGTGGCGTTGATGCTATTTCACTAGATGCTTCAGATTCTTCAAATGGTGATAATTTTGAATTTCAATGGTCGACAAATAATGGTCATTTCTCTTCAAATACTGATACTTTGGTCGTTACTGTTGATCAAGAGGGAATATATTATTTGACAATTAATAATTTGCAAAATGGTTGTTCCTCCGTTGATTCGGTAGAAGTAATTGAAACAGGGGCATCACCTGATGCGGATTTCACATATAATATTGATTATAATATAGTCCAATTATATGGAAATATTATTCAGGGTGCTTACACATCAACTTGGTCATCAGGAAGCCAAACAGCTACCGGTGATACGGTAAGTTTCAGTTATAATGACAATGGAGATTATGAAGTATGTCATATAATGGAAAATAATTGTGGAAATGATACTTCTTGTACTACTATTAGTATTACCGACATTCAAGCACTTTCTACCACTAGTGAATTGATAAATGTATCATGCAGTGGGGGTTCTGATGGTAGTATTACGATTACGCCGGCAGGGGGCATTGGAAATTATAGTATTTCCTGGACAGGGCCAAACGGTTTTACTTCTTCTGAATTTTCTATATCTGATTTATCGGCAGGAGTTTATTCTATGACCGTTAATGATGAAGGAAATCATTCGGTTAGCAGTGATTATACTATTTCCGAACCCGATCCTATTTCAGTTGAATATACAGTTACCAATGAAACATCAACAACTAATGATGGAGCTATAGATATTACTGTTACCGGAGGAACTCCTCCTTACACTTTTGCATGGAGTAACGGTACAACTGACAAAGATGCTCATAATCTCACAAAAGGAGATTATACTGTTACTGTCACCGATGCAAACGGATGTACTTATACAGAAACATTTACGGTTGGAACTACCGGCGTCAATGACCCGTATTATATTGAAAAATTTGAATTGTATCCTAATCCTGCAGGAACACAAACCAAAGTTAATTTTGAGTTTACAGAGGAAATCTCAGGAAATTTGAAAATAATTGATTTCACCGGGAAAATTGTCAAATCATATAAAGTATCGGGTATGAATATTGTATTAAAATTGGATTTAAAAGATATAAAATCGGGTATTTATATGATAAAATTGGAAAGCAGGAACAAATTTGCAGTTAGAAAATTAATTAAAATATAAAATTTTTAATTGAATTATTAGTTGTTTACAGCTTTGATAGGGTAAATATCTAAT
>JALSPW010000263.1 GCA_026985735.1 Saprospiraceae bacterium | reverse complement strand
GAATTTTGATGGGAAAGTCGCTTTTTCCACTGACAGTTTTGTTATATCTCCTATATTTTTTCCGGGTGGAGATATCGGAGAATTGGCGGTAAACGGTACTGTCAATGATGTGGCGATGTGCGGTGCAATACCGGAATATATATCCTTGGCTTTCATTATTGAAGAAGGGTTGAAAATGGAGGAATTTTGGGATGTTTTGATAGGAGTGAAATATGCTGCTGAAAAAGCCGGTGTAATTGTTGTGACGGGAGATACCAAGGTTGTGGAAAGAGGTAAAGGCGATAAGATTTTTGTGAATACTACAGGAATCGGGAAAATGCATCCTGAAGCGGATATACAGGCTAATAATATCAAGTCCGGAGATAAGATAATTGCGAGTGGCAACATTGCTACACATGGTATTGCCATTCTATCCGTTAGACAAGGTCTTGAATTTGAGACGACTATTGAAAGCGATACAACCAATCTGAATCATTTAATAAAAATTCTTTTGGATAAATTCGGTCGTAAGATACACCTGTTTCGCGATCCTACGAGAGGTGGGGTTGCCGCCACATTGAATGAAATAGCAAGGGATATCAAATTGGGTATAGAACTTAAACAAAAATCGCTGCCTATTGCTCCTGAGGTTGATGCGGCGTGTGAAATTCTCGGATTGGATCCTCTTTATGTTGCCAATGAGGGGGTGTTTATCTCTTTCGTTGAAAGGGAAATTGCTGATGATGTTGTGAAGATAATGAATAGTACTAAAAATGGTAAAAATGCTGTAGTTATCGGTGAAGTAGTGGATGATCACAAAGGAAAAGTTATAATAGAAAGTATTATCGGGGGTAAAAGAGTGGTAAATATGCAGATTGGAGAACAATTACCCAGGATTTGTTAAAAAGTTTGATTGAGAAGTGACTTTTCATATACATATAAAAGGTATTGTTCAGGGAGTCGGATTCCGTCCTTTTGTATACAAACTTGCATTGAAACATGGATTGAATGGTAATGTTAATAATACTACGGACGGAGTGCATATCAATCTCAAATGCTCAGCTGAAAAAGCGAATGATTTTTTAAACTCAATAATAAATAACGCACCTGCATTGTCGGTTATCACCGGATTTTCTATTAATGAGATTCAGGATTTTGATTTTGATGATTTTCAAATAATTCATAGTCAAGACAATATGGAGCCGAATTTACTCTTAACTCCTGATTTTGCAATGTGTGAAGTTTGTAGAGAGGAATTGCACGATCAGGAAAACAGGAGATACCATTACCCGTTTATAACTTGTACCAATTGTGGACCCAGATATTCGATAATTACAGGATTGCCTTATGACAGACCTTTGACGACAATGGGGAAATATAATATGTGCGATACTTGCAATGATGAATATCATAATCCGTTGGATAGAAGATATTTTTCTCAAACCAATTCTTGTGAAAAATGTGGTGTGAAACTCCGGCTATATAAAAATGGTGTGAATATTCAAACGGATGATTATATTAATTATGTTGTCAATGCGTGGAAAGAAGGTGAGATTGTGGCTATCAAAGGAATTGGTGGTTTTTTGTTGACTTGTGATGCCACAAATGAAAATGCAATAAAGTTATTGCGAAATAGAAAACAGCGTCCTTCAAAACCTTTTGCACTGATGTATCCTGATATAGACATGTTGAAAGAAGATTGTTATATTAGAGATACTGAAGAAGCAGAACTTAAAGGAATAGTTGCACCTATCGTATTATTGAAAATAGCAAATTATCCAAAAAGAAAATTGAATATATCTCAAATTGCTGATGATCTGGATAGGATAGGGGTGATGCTTCCTTATACTCCCTTGTATGATCTACTGTTGAAAGAATTTCAGAAACCGGTAATTGCAACCAGTGGAAATATTAGCAACTCCACTATTGTTTATTCAAATGAAAAGGCAATTAAAGAATTGGGTAATATTGCGGATTCTATACTTGTAAATGACAGGGAAATAGTTTTGCCTCAGGATGATAGTGTGATTAAATTCAGCAAAAAGCATAACAGAAAAATTATCATAAGAAGATCTCGGGGTTTGGCTCCTGTTTATATCAATGAACAACTTGAGCTACCGGATAAAACTTTTATTGCCACCGGTGCCAGTCTTAAGAGTGTTTTTGCTATTTTGTTGAGAGGCAATATTTATATTAGTCAATATCTGGGAGATACTGCAACTTATGATTCCCAACTTAATTACCGTAAAACACTTGAATATTTCTTTGAGATTTTGGATTTTACTCCAGATATGTTATTTGTAGACAAGCATCCCGGCTATTTTACTTCTCTTTTTGGTAAAGATATAGCTTTGAAATATGATATTCCTATTGTTTCGGTTCAACATCATAAAGCTCACTTTGCCGCTGTACTGGGAGAAAATAACTTAGTGGATTCAAGAGAGGAAATAATGGGTGTTGTATTTGACGGTACCGGATACGGAGATGATGGAAATATCTGGGGAGGTGAATTTTTTATATTTCAAAACGGGAAAATTAAAAGAGCTTTTCATACGGATTATTTTGACTTTATACTTGCTGATAAAATGGTAATGGAGCCCCGGATATCAGCTATGGCTATATCTAATGGAATAGTTGAAGCAAATCCTTTTATCAAGAAGAAATTCAGTGATATAGAATGGAAAATATACACAAAGCTATTGAAAGGGCAATCGGGATTGAAAAGCTCAAGTATAGGTAGGTTGTTTGATGCCGTTTCATCTTTGGTGCTCGGAATAGATAAGCAAACATACGAGGGAGAGGCGGCAATGAAGCTTGAGATAGAAGCATCAAAGTATTTAAAGGATAAAAATCCGGATTTAAAAATGTCATATATTAAAAATAATCAAATATCGGATATTATCAAAACTATAGTATCAGGAGTTGTTCAGGATCTTAATAAGAATTTAGGGAAAGAACTTATTGCGGCACGATTTCATATATCTTTGGTTCATTACATTAAGAATATTTCTGAAGAAATAAAAATAAAGAACCTGGCTTTTAGTGGTGGTGTGTTTCAGAATGGCGTATTGGTTGATTTGATAGTTGATTTAATGGATGAGTATTATTCTTTGTATTTTCATAAGCAATTATCACCCAATGATGAATGTGTTTCTTATGGTCAAATGATTGTAGGGATGAATGAAATGTGAAATTTCAGACCAACAGCTCCGTTGGGAATTAAGGTGACCCCAAAATTAGATAATTGCAATAGTCACTTGCAAGCATGCGATAACATGACTTCAAAGCCGGCTTAATTTTGCTTAACTTCATTCATTAATTCGTGTGATTTTTGAACTTTGAACTTATTTTTGTATACTGTCATTAGGGATACTTGGTCTGAAGTGCTTCATACTAAATTGCTTTTCCGGTTTAACCGGTTTAATTATTTTAATTCCTTTTATCTTTTGCTTTTTTAATTCTCAATTCTCAATTATTTATTTTATGTTCAAGCTGTTATTAATATTATTTTTTTAGGTGCCAGTTGTTTTGAAGTTTTATTCCATTTGAAGATAGTGAGATTATTTTGTTTTTGTAAAGATTGCCAACAGCTCTTTTAAAAGCTTTTTTGCTCAGTCCCAGTATTCTGTTGATATCTTCTGGAGAACTTTTATCCGTTAATTTTAGAAATCCGTTGTTAGCTTTTAAAGTATCGATTAATATAGCTGTATTTTTATCAATACTTTGTCTGAAGCCTATAGGATTTAAGGATAAATCTATCTTGCCGTCATCTCTTACTTTTTTTACATATCCTTTAATCTTATCCCCCGGTTTTATTGATTTATGAATATCTGATTTGAAAATCAAGCCTTTATACATATTATTGACAATTGCATTTATACCGAGTTCCGTTTTGTTAAAAAGCAATAGATCTACTTCATCTCCCCGTTTTACATCGATATCATCAAAGTACACATAATCGTTTATTCTGGTGGAACCGATCAGCCGGTCTGTCATTTCGTCTTTAAGCATAAAAATCAAATGCCATTCTCCTTTTTCTATTTTTCTTTTTTGTTCGGAAAACGGAACCAAGAGATCTTTTGGTAACCCCCAATCCATAAATGCACCGAAGTTATTTACCTCCTTTACTTGCAAATAGGCAAATTCTTCCAGTTGGACATAAGGGGTGAGAGTTGTGGCGGTAATTCTGTCTTCGGAGTCATTATAGATAAAAACTTCTATTTTCCCCTGAATTTTGATATCTTCAGTTACATAAGCGTTTGGCAAAAGTACCTCATTACCTTCTTCATCTTCTAAAAAATATCCATACTCGGTAGGACGCACAATAGTCAATATATTAATTTTTCCAAGTTCCATAAATGCAAATGTAAGCAAAATTTTCTTGAAGACCTTAGGTATTAATATATTATTTCAATATAACCTTTTAGTGTTGGCAAACTACTATTAAGACTGTAAGGGGTACAAATATAATAATATGTGCCCCGATTTAATTTTTTCCCCGAATTAGTAGTTCCATCCCAAAGTATTTCAGGGTTTTTTGTGTGAAAAACCATAATTCCCCATTGATTGAAGATTTTTAAATCAATTTTGTCAATATGTCTTTTAGCTATAGGAACTAATAAATCATTTTGTCCGTCTTTATTAGGTGTGAAAGTATTTGGCAATATGTATAGAGGGCAACTTTTAGCGCAGATAATCCGACTTGGATCACTTTCGTTTCCGCTTGCATCCATTGCCGTAACATAATAACATCCGGCGTAATTACCAGGTTTATGGGTGGTGTCGGTTCGTTCCGCATTATTTATGTTGAACAACAGGTAAAAAGAACTATCTATACCATTTGAATAATATATTTTATATCCTGCTACATCATTTGTGTTTTGACAAAATATATTAGGGTTTGTCCATTTTAAAAAATTTATATACTGTTCGTTATTTTCAATTTCATCGCAGTTATTATCAATAGTTAATTCAGGATTACAAGGCTTTTCATTATCTTTTGGTGAAGAGCAACTGATTTGAGATTTATTTATTATTTTGAAGGAATTACTACCGTAGTAACCGTAGCTTTGAACATAATAACAATACTTTTCCCCGTTAATAAGGTGTTTATCAAAATATTCGGGAATTTGATTTGTTCCGATTTGTTCAAAAGGACCGGTGAAATTATTACTGCGATAAAATGTATATTTTGAATTTGTCCAAGGAATATCAAGATTTGTCTCTAATTTTATTTTATTATCCAATGGCTTGGTAATTAGGTGTATAGATGAGGCTTTTTTTGAAGTTGAATGTAAATTATTATCACTGTACATCTCTATTTTATAGAAATATTGAATTGAGCTTGTATTTAAATTTGCATCTTCATATCTCATGGTATCCTGTGCAAAATATGAGCTGAATTCCATTTCTGCATCATCAATGTATTCAAAGTTATTACTATTATCAACACTACGTAAAAGTCTGTATTTATATGGAGGAGGGTAAGATATTGTATCAAAAGCCGTAATATTCGGTTTTATCCAATTTATAAGGATTTTTCCTTCTGACATATCGGTTGATATTACGTCCACTTTTGTTACAAGGGGTCTGTCGTCAGGAACGAATTCGCAAGTTTCATCACTGGCTAAACTTTGTACCGGGTTATATGGAAAGCCATTATCGGTTTTATGTGCATATTCTGCCAATATTCTGTAACAATATATTTTGCCGGGTTCTATATCATCATCTATATAATAATAATTTATACCGTCATTTTTATTTGTCAAATGTTCTATGATTTTATATCCTTTATTTGTTAATCCGGGGGTGCAGGTATCAAGTGGAAAATTGTTGGAACTATTTCTACGCCATATAGAAAATCCTCTGAAATAACCATTGTCAGAATTTATACAAGGGTATGGAAATGTCCAAGTTAATTTTATTTTTGAGTCTGAAAATATTGTTTCGGGGTTTTGCGGAGCTGGTCCTGATATTTTGACTTTGAATATTTTTAAATCCACCAATCCCGAAGTGTCACTTAAAGAATTATCCATTGCCTTAAATACAATTTGATAGTATGGCTTGGCTACATGTTCACAAGCGGTTTCCCATATAAATGTTGATGTCACAGGAGAATTTTGAAATATATTATTGTTTTCTAAAACAGCTTTACCGTATTTTGATACAAAAGGTTCTCCCGATCCGTTTATCAAAATTTTTTGCCCGGGATCACTATCATTAGCGGTCACTTTGATATTTAATGTATCACCTGCAATCATACATTTGTCACCGGGTATTACCAAGTCAGGGGGGATGCTATTGCAATTAGCCGTGATAAAAATTTGCATATCCCTGATAGTAGATGTGATGAGTTTACCATTCCGGTATTCGTTTACTTTAAAAGCAACATTATAATCGCCTGCAATTTGAGGAGAATCCCATATCAAATCACCTGTTATTTCGTTAAAGCTAAAGTGGTTTTTTACTCCGGCTCCGATAGCATCAGGATATTTATAAGCTGGAACAGGAGTGCTCTTTGCCTGGAGCGGTACAATAAGTTCGTATGAAATGCTATCACCATCAATATCATAAGCATTAGGATTATGTTTAAAGATTTGTCCAACACATCCTATGTCTATGGGAGGTTGAAGTAGAACAACAGAATTATTTTCGCCTTGAAATTGAGTATTTAGAAATGAAAAAGTCGTTTCAAGGTAAAAAGGGACATTTTCGCTATCGGGAAAATTAACATTTAATATACCTGCAATTCTGTTAGGATCAGTCATAGACATTGTATATGTGCCTCTGGCCGGGAACGTGTGATTTCCTTCGTAGTAACTAATCTTTACATCGTTTGGTTGAGGATAACCCCATCCATTCGATCTAATAAGAAATTCGCTGGTGCCATCTCCCCAAAATATTTCAATACTATCCCTGTCTGCCGCAACGCTACTTGTCTTGGTATATAAAGTAATAACAGCGTGAATAGTCAATGCTCCGGTTTGAACAAAGGTTATTTCACCGGCTCTATTGTGGGTAGCTTTAATTTCACCAGCCAACAAATTAAGAATAAAAAATAATATTATCTTATTTTTTAATTTCAATTTTCGGGTATTTTCTTACATTATGCTAAATATCATCAGTCAAAAGTGATATTCATTTTAAGGTTATTTCCGTCGCGTTTAACCGTAAGAACAACAGAATCCCCTTTCTTATGAGTACCTAATAGTTTTGTGTATTCAATAAGGCCGGATACTTTATTGTCATCAATTTTAATAATAACGTCCCCTGTTTTTATTCCGCCGTTGTATCCCGGACGGTTTTTGGTGACACTTGCGACTTTTACTCCTTCTGCTTTATAACTCAAATCAGGCATTATACCAAGGCTTACTTTATATACCAATGTAGTATCTTTTTGTGTTTCGTTTGTTACGACTACGGAATCACCTGTTTTGATAGTAGTTTTTTGTGATTCTTTCTTGGTATTTTCATTATTACTATTATCATTTTTACATGAGAATGCAATAAATAATACAGCAAAGCTTAAAATAAATAATTTTGTTTTCATGTTATTAAATTTTTAATTTGATGCAAGTTAAATAATTCTTTATTATAAACCAAAATTATTATTATGAAATAAAATCAGGTTTCTTAGTGCTTTGGATATAACCGGTTTTGTCAAATATTGTCAAATGCATTAATAAAACCAATTATTTTTATTTAAAACCAATAAAAATAACTTTTTTTGTGCTACAATTAAGAAAAAACTCTACTTAGTGTCTGTCTATAA
>JALSPW010000262.1 GCA_026985735.1 Saprospiraceae bacterium | reverse complement strand
GAAGATAAAAGGACAAAGATAAAAGACAAAAGTACAAATTTAATTATGAATAGTAAATTATAAGTTAAAAAGCCGGCTTTGAAGTCATGCTATCACATGCTTTCAAGTCCTAAAAGGCGTTTCGAATTTATTTGAAACAAAAAAAAAGCGGAGCTTGCCGATACGTAAGTGCCGGGTAAAGAGGTAACAAAACAAGAGCGAAAGAAGAAAGACAAAAAGAGGATGAATTATTAATTGAAATAAAAAAATGAAAATGCTATTAAAAAGATTGATTTATTTAAAGATAATGTGGAAAAAAAGAAAGAAAAAACTTAATAATTTTCTAGAAAATAAACTAGTGATTTCCACTTCCAATTATATTTATCTTTTGGATATTGATGAAATTGCTTATCTGAAATCAGCCAGTAATTACACTAAAGTAATAATGAAAGACGGCAAAGAAATAGTAGCATCAAAAACATTAAAATATTTTGAATATATTTTACGAAATAAGGCATTTCTTAGAGTTCATAGTAGCTATCTGGTCAATATGAAATTTATTCAAGGGATTAAAAGAAACGGGAAATATACAATAGAACTAATAAATAAAACCTCGATTCTCGTATCGCGGGGATTTAAAGGAAAATTATTTAATAATTGTTTAAAAAAATAAAAATATCGCAAAAAGATTGTTTTTAAATTTTAATGATTTTATGAACAGAAACTAAATAAACCTTTAGAATCGAAAAAACATTTTAGTGAAGCACTTCGGGGCAAGCTCCTCTAATGATAGATTAAAAAAAATCAAAGTTTAAAAAAAATACAAGGATTTGAT
Source organism: Saprospiraceae bacterium (assembly GCA_026985735.1). Lineage (GTDB taxonomy): Bacteria > Bacteroidota > Bacteroidia > Chitinophagales > Saprospiraceae > JADJGA01. The sequence continues at coordinate 26,628 of JALSPW010000262.1, read as the reverse complement.
AAGGAAGTGAAGCGGTTTTGATTCGGTTTTGAAGTTATACTACCGCATGCTTTCAAGTCCTACCTGCAATTATCGAAAAATGATTTTCAGTAGGCTATTTTATATTAATTAACGGTATTGTATCAATCCCGATAGATTAAACTTGGAAAGATGAATAACAATGAAGCCAAGCAAAAACCTTAATAATCAAACTTTTATAATTTTTTATTCATTCTTCATTCTGATTCCGATGATTCGGTATATCTACTATTATATAATTTTGGTGGAAGCTTGATATAAAGTTTAGATCTTTAGTTATTATAAAAAATCATCTATACTTTTAATAAATTCCGGATTTTTTTAAATAACACATTATAGTATTTCGCTATATTTATATATTATAAAAATAAATAATATAAAAATAGTTGGTGTAAAATAAATAAAGCATAAAAGAAAATTGGCATAGTATTTGAATTAAATAATATTGTAATATATAAAATTATTGAAAATATTAATAGATGTTTAAAAATCAAGGAATTATGAAATGTTTTAGTTTTGAAGAAGAAAAGGGAAAATCTAAAAATCAATGTATTTTAAAAGATTTTTTTGATTTGGGTAGAAAATTTTTACCTATTTTAATTACGGTTTTATCATTTTCAATGACATACGCGCAGGTTATTGTAACTTTAGGTGATGATATTGCTGTTTGTGAAAATGATGATGTTATTTTATCAGATTTAAATCCTTATGTATCCGGGGCTAACGGTTCAAAATGGTGGGAAACATCTGGTGATGGAGTATTTAATGATACTTTTTCATATCCGGGTGCAGTGTCATATACACCGGGTGCGGCAGATATTGCAAATGGACAGGTTACGATTACATTGAAAGCAAGAGAAAGCGATCCGAATGGTACTGTATATCAGGATGAAGCGATTGTTTATTTAAGAGGGGATGTATTGTTTGCTTGCAATGATAATATTACTATACCTTTAAATTTTCACTGTGAGTATCAGGTTACTCCACCTATATTATTAGAGGGCGAAGATGAAAATATTCCTTATACCCTTTATAATATAGAAATATATGATGAGGATGGTGATATTGTGCCTAATAATCTTGTTACGGGTGATTATATCGGTCAGACATTGACGTATAATATTACTCATGAATGTAGTTGGAATGCATGTGGCGGTACTATCAATGTTCGAGATAATTATCATCCTGTTACTAATTGTGGAAATGATACTATTACATGTCAAAATTCCATGGATCCTTTTGATTTGGGATTTCCAATAGATACATCTGTTTTTGATTTGGATACGATTTTTAAAATTGATAGTCAAAAATATATTGTTCAAGGGTGGGATGCTTGTGGCGACGTTGAACTTTCTTATATTGATAGCACATTTTTATATAATTGTCTTCAGGATACCTTATTCCAGCAATTGACAATCAGATATTGGAAGGCTGTCGACGAAAGCAATAATATCTCAAGATGTTTTGATAGTATCTTTGTAAAAAGAATTCCGATTGATTCGGTATTGTTACCTCCTAATTGGGATAACCGTGATTCGGCGGCATTGCAATGCAACGGTGATTGGTTACTTACGGCATTGCCAAATGGAAATCCTTCACCGGAATATACCGGAGCTCCCGAAATATGGTGGTGCAATAGTTTGGAATACAGTTTTTCCGATACCAAATACAGTAATTGTGGTAATACTTTTGATATAGCAAGAGATTGGACCTTGATAGATTGGTGTACCAATGAAGTTAAGCATTATGTTCAAATAATTAAAATTATGGATACTATCCCTCCTGTTATGATTTGCAATACTGATACTGTTACTGTCGGAGCTGATCCATACGAATGTTATTCCGCTTCTTATCAATTGCAAGTCCCTGAGGTTTATGACGATTGTTCTTCTTATACTTTATTTGTTCATGTTTATGATGAAGATGATAATGAAGTAGATGTTCAAAATTATGGTGGAAGTTTCTTTGTCAATCAATTGCCTATGGGCTTGTATCATGTCAAATTTGTTGCTGTTGATGATTGTAATAATATTAGTAAATGTTCATATTATTTTAATGTTGTTGATGATCAAAGACCTTATGCAATATGTGATCAACATACAAAAGTAAATCTTGGTACCAATGGAGAAGCACGATTGTTTCCTGAGAATGTCGATGACGGTTCTTTTGATAATTGTGGAATTGTCGATTGGAAAATCAGAAAAATGACTTACGGATGTGATAGCTCATATTTTGAATTTGGACCTTATGTCGGATTCTGTTGCGATGAATCCGGTGATACTTTGATGGTGGCAATGTTGGTCACAGATGCTTCGGGAAACAGTAATACCTGTATGGTTGAAGTGCTGGTAGAAGATAAATTACCTCCACAGATTATTTGTCCTCCCGATATTACAGTTAGTTGTGATTTCTACTTTGATCCGAATGACCTTGACAGGTATTTTGGGAAGGTAGTGACTGACCAATCTTTGAGAGAAGATATAGTTATTCATGATTTGTATAATAATGGAGTAGTAGGTAAAGACGGATATGCTTATGACAATTGTGATGTCACTATTGAACCATCGGTGGAATTTGATGTGAATAACTGTAATATAGGTAAAATATATAGAACATTCACTGCTATAGATAACGGAGGACGTACAAATCCTTGTTTGCAAACAATAACTATTTATAATCCTGAACCGTTTAATTATTATGGCGATGATATTATTTGGCCGAATGATACTATTTTTTACGGTTGTTCCAATCTTGAAGCGGATACATCCATAACAGGAGCTCCATGGGTTGATGACAACACTTGTAGTATGGTCGCTATCAGGTATGATGATGTTCTTTATAGTGTACAAGATGATGCTTGTCAAAAAATAGTCAGAACATGGGAAGTTAGAGACTGGTGTCAATCAAATGAATTAAAATGGACTCATGATCAAATTATTATGCTTAATAATGAAACTGCTCCGGTATTTACAAGTGATTGTTTTGACAGGGATATATGTGTCTATGGTCAATGCGAAGGTCTTGTCGAATTATCCGCTTCTGCCGAAGATGATTGTACGCCTCAGGAAGAACTTGCTTGGAGATGGAAACTTGATTCTGATAATGATGGTGTATATGATGAATTCGGGCAAGGAAATCATTTTTCCAAGACTATGGAAATAGGTACTTATGAAATAGCATGGATTGTGGAAGATAAATGTGGAAATCAAAATTTCTGTACGTATAAATTTACCGTTAAGGATTGTAAAAATCCTACTCCTTATTGTATTTCCGATCTTACAACGGTAGTAATGAATCAAGTTGGTATGGTGACTGTAAAAGCTATAGATTTTGATCATGGTAGCTATGATAACTGTACCCTGAGTAATTACGGAACTTGTGGTTGTAAGACAGATTTGATATTTTCATTTTCACAAGATGTTACGGATACAACATATACGATTACTTGCGATAGTTTGGTAAATGGTGTTGCTCGTACATTTTATTTGAAGATGTGGGTGACGGACGAAGCGGGAAATCAGGATTATTGCCTTATCCAATTGCAGGTTCAGGATAATAACGGTGTTTGTCCGGATTCTGATGGAATTGAATTATCCGGTACTCTAAATAAATGGAAAGATAATTCACCTGTCAAAGGAATAAATGTTAAAATGCGAAATTCATCCCTTGAAGTAAATAAATATGGTGATACAGGTTCCGATGGAAGATTTACTTTTTCCAATATATCTTCAGGAGATTCGTATTCTGTTGAACCTCAAGATGATAAATCTTCTTGTTTATCAGGTGTTAGTACAGCAGATTTGGTGAAAATTCAAAAACATATACTCGGTATAAAGAATTTTGATTCACCATATCAATATCTTGCTGCGGATGCAAATAAAAGCAAATCAATTTCAGCATCGGATATTCTTGCGATTAGAAAATTGATCTTAGGTGCTTATGACGCATTTCCAAACAATAAATGTTGGTTGTATGTTGATGCTAAACAACAACTATCGACTAATAACCCATACATTTTTAGAGATAAATTGAGTTTCCCTAATATGATCTCAAGTATCAATGATGCCAATTTCAAAGTGATAAAAGTAGGAGATGTTAATGATAATTACACCCCTCAACAAATGCCTGGTGAATTGCAATTCAGGAATTCTGATTATGTGGTAATGGAATTACCAGATACGAAGTTGGTTAAAGGAAAAACAATAAGAGTTCCGGTATTTATTAAATCAAATAAAAGTGTTGAAGGGCTACAGTTTACGATTAATTTCGACAGAGGAATATTGCAATATGAAAATATGGAAAGCGGTCAAATTGATATCAATGATTATAATACCGGGTTAAATTATTTGAATGAAGGAAAATTAAGTTTTAGTTGGAATACCGCGGAAAATTTTGTTCCTGATTTCAATAAACCTGCATTTTATATTGTATTTGATGCTAAAAATAATGGAAATGTATCTTCTGATATAACAATTTCAAGTGATATAACAACTGCATTATCAGTGATAGACGATAAAGAAGCCGGATTGAGAGTTTCATATAGAAACAGTGATGGAAGTACTAAATTTACGGTTTATCAAAATACACCGAATCCATTTAAAAATGAAACAACTATTAGATTTAATTTACCTGAACATGGAATGGTCGAACTAAGTGTTTATAACATTACAGGAGAGCAAGTTTATAAAACATCGAAAGAATTTGATAAAGGATTGTCTCAATTCATTGTGAAATCTACGGATGTTAAATCAAAAGGAATCTTTTATTATACATTAAAATCCAATGGCAATACATCGACTAAGAAGATGATCCTAATCGAATAATATTTCAAGCTGATACTTGTTTGTGTACCGGCTGATAAACTAACATTTTATAATTCTATTTTAATTATGTCCCTGGAGATTTTTCAGGGACATTTTTTTTATAATCATCATATTGGTAGCAGTTTGGTATGAAGACTTAGGTTGGAGTAACTTTTATTTTCAAGGGGTTAGTTATTCTGAGCTTACCTGTTTCGACCTTTCCAAGCAAATTTACACCTTTTAATATTGATATAATATTGTTCCCAAGTAATTGTCAATTGTAAACTTTTTTGTGTATTAGTCTACCTTGTTTTTTGTCCAATACGGTTAATTTCCGATTTATTTATATATTTTAATAGTTGAGAAAATATTGGCTGTCCGATAAAATTTATATCTTAGCTTATACTATGTTTATTTATTCTAATATATAACGTAAATAATGATATATTATATTTTTTATTCAGGAACATTAATTTTATTTTGGGGTTTACTTTTTTTAGACAATAATGAAGCTGGCTTAGTTGGCGTTTTTATTGGGCTGGTATATACTTTTTATTCTTCTTTTTTTATTAATGATTTTGTAAGAAAAGAGACTTCTCTTCTAAAAGTAATCAAAGTTTCGGGGCCGGTATTGTATGTAGTAAGCAATCTGATTTTTAATAAAATAAATTATTTATCGTTAATTCACCCAATAAACATTGCTTTCTTAGTTTTTATGGTTTCTCTTTTTATAAAATCCAAGTTTCCTTCCAAGGCTCTCCAATTTTTTATGATTTCTTTAATTTATTTATATAGCTTCACGATATATGAAAAATGGGAAAATAATAGAGATGATAACTATTCTCCTTATAACTTCAATTCTAAAAATTTGAATAATAATAATAATAATAATAATAATAATGATACGATTCCTTTGTCTCTATTAAATAGTTTTATATTTTTAGATTCAAATCTCGATACTGTTTCAATAGCAACAGATGATAAATATACAATTATAGAAACCTGGAATGAAAGATGTGTTCCGTGTTTAATGGCAATTCCGGGTATGAATAAGTTTTATCATAGTTTAGAAGATTATTCAAACCAATATTATATATACAAAGCCAAAAATAGTTATTCAAATTTGGATTATAATAAAGTTTTCTCTTTTGATAAAATCAATGACAAGGATAAAATACTTATAGATATTGATATGTACGATAAACTTTATATAAATGGGTATCCATACTTTTTAGTTTTTAATAAAAATGGTAAATTAATTTTTAAACAGATTGGGTACAATGAAAATATGAAAATTGAATTACAAGATACTATTCAAAAGTTATGTAAATTTCAATAGATAGTGTCCGGCAATAAAACCATTAAAATTTATAAATACAAGCATTTTATCGACAGGTGCTATTTATTTCAGCAGCTCCAATGCGTATTTCGTATCATTTAGACTTTTGTTGATAATTTTATTTTCAAACAAATTAAGATATTGCATTGCTTTGTTTTTGTCGATATTATATAAATCTATAAAAGTTTTTTCAAATTTTGTCCGGTTTTCAAATAACTCTTTTTCAGTCAAAGATTTATTTTTTTTAAGTAATCCCGTTAATTTAAAGTAATCTTTATCAGTGATATCCGAAAGTTCTTTATATTTCCAATAGGCTTTGTCTTTAGTCTTATTTTTTAACTCTTTACGTGAAAAATGATTTTGAATAGCAGATTCCCAATTTTCATAAGTAAATTCATCCGGAATGTCAGTTATACCAAAATACCATGGAATGAATGCTTGGGTACACGGTCTTTTAATAGCAATCCACAATACATTTGCAATTTGTTTGGGTAAATCATTTCTTAATTCTGCAACAAAACCATATTGATTGCCGGGTGAACAAACTCTGCTGGCTATATTTTCATGTGGATTTTTAGTATTACATGATTCGAAATCGGTGCCTTCGAGATGACTTGCAAGTACTTGCATAATCTTTTGTTTTGTTACTCCTTGTATGGGTTCAAATGAAAATGGAAAATTATCACCATAACCGACTTTGTTTTTTGCCAGAAGATTGATTGCAGTCATGGCTCTCGGTTTATTCCAAATAGCATTGATCGTTTCCGGTTGGGCATAAGCGTATTTAAAACTAAACTCTTTTCCTGTTCCGGGATTGTACCAGCCTCTTTGTATGGCATAATCTACAATATCTCTACTTCCGAGAAAATTCAATGTATCCGAAAGATTTATTTTATCAATGGTGTAACAATTTGCAATAACGGCAATTTCATTATCCGGAATTCTTTGAGCAATCCAATGTTTCCCCTTTACAACCGCCAACATCCATGCTTCATTTGGGTCCGCTATACAATAAGTCCTCCCGGAGTAATTGTAACCGAATGATTCAATAAGTTTTCCGGCAATCCTAACTGCTTCTTTTGCGGTTTTAGCTCTTTCTATTATCAATCTTCTAAGAAAATATCCGATACCACCATTTACAATTTCCGCTTTATCCTCTCTGGATTTGCATTGATCCGATGTGATGGTTACTCCCCATTCGTTCATATAACTATCGGAAAATTTCATACCCGGCATTTCAATCCAAAGATATGAATATGTATGTTTGACTTGCGGTGTTGCAGCTCCATATTGCAGTTTTACTTTTTCACCGGATTCATGGTCTTGTGCAGGGACTTTATACCAATTTATCAATAAATCACCCCAGTCATCTTCATTATGAGCTAACAAGACGGTGCTGTCAATATTCGAACTTTTTCCCGCTACTATTGAAAAACATTCGATTTCGTCATTAAATTGGGAAAAAGTTGTGGACATTGAAATGAAAACCAGTATAATTGTTTGGCTCAAAAGGTAAATAATCTTATTGTTCATAATAAAGTGATATTTTAATTAAATTTCCGGTAACTATTCAGGTAGAGAATTTTTAAATCAAAATGATTCTACCTGAGTAGTTACAATTTCCAAATCTGTCAATCTTCTCCATTTTCTTTTTCAAGATTTAATTCGGTTTTAAATTCGTCAATTATTTTTACCAGACTATATCCGAGAAGCAGCATGTTTTTATATTCACTCAAAATATCAATATAAAGAATGCTGGTTCTAACACCTGTTTCGGCTTTTTTGATTCTTTTCAATTGTGTTTTTCTATAATCCTCTATTAAATCCAAAATTTTATTTCTTTCTGATTTTATAGAGGTGATATAATCAGAATCGGTTTTATGAATTCCGGCAAGGATTGAATTAAAATAATTCTTCAGTTTACCGTTAATATCCGAAAGGTCTTTGATTTGATCTTTTGTAAAAGGTTTGTGGTAGTTTATAACATGTTGGGTGCTGGGTTTGACAATCATCTGAGTAGAGTAGTACATATCTCTTAAATTTTCCACAATTCTCACGTATTGATTACCGGCATAAACAGATTTTTCCGAAAGCTTTTCAACAATATTTCGTATTTTGTTTTTCATTCTCTTTGTTTTGCTATGCCATACATTATTGGATTCTTTAGCTTTATTAAGTATTTTTAAATCTTCTTTTCCCAGTCCCTTGATATTTGTTTCCAGTATTTTTGGGATATCGGTAAGCATAATATCAATCATATTTAATGTTTTATCATAAATTTGCTGACTGCTCAAGATATCTTGTTTTGAATGTATTTCCAATTCGGTATCAAATGCTTCATCTTCTTTTTTCTTTTTGTTAAAAGAGGAATATGTATGATATATCAAATAGCCTGCAAGGATTATTAAAATCAATAATCCTATTATGCCACCGTAATATATTATAAAAGCCATAATAAATGCTGAAATAAATGCAATCAAAGCTGTAAAAAACCATCCTCCTATAACAGAGAGTACTCCGCTTACCCTGTATACAGCACTTTCTCTGCCCCACGCTCCATCGGCTAATGATGCACCCATGAAAACCATAAACGTTACATAAGTTGTTGAAAGAGGTAACTTGAAATTTGTTCCTATTGTAATTAACACGGAGGCAACCATCAATGTTACGGCAGCTCTGACCAAGTCAAAAGAAGGTGCGTCCTTATCTGTATTTTTTATAGAAACATTAAAATGCGTTTGATCAAATCTGGAAACTATATTTTTTCTTATTCCAGTAGGTATTACCTTAACAATAGTATTGAAAAACTTTGAAATTCCTCTTACCAAACCACTTGAAAAAAGAGATGGAGAAAATTTTTCTTCTTCAATATCAACTTGACTTCCAAGGTCAACGGAGGTTTTTATTACATTCCTAGCTTTACGTGATATGGATAGTGTTGCAACCATAATCAATCCGGCAAGAACTAATAAATACCCCGGAGTTTTTACTTGTCCGGCCATATTTGTCATTAAGAAAGAATCGGGGCTAACACCTGTACCATTATGAATATAATCCAAATAAGAACTGTATCCTGCTATGGGAACACCGATAAAGTTGACAAGGTCGTTTCCTGCAAATGCCAATCCCAATGCAAAAGTTCCTATTAGAACAATAATTTTTAAAATATTAATTTTGAAAAAAGAATAAAGAATTTGTAAAATAATTGTCCAAAATATGAAACTATAGATTATTAATTGAAATGAATTCTCTTTTATAGAGGTTTTTAAAGCATCAGTCATAAAAGCCGCATGTTTTGCCCCTTTAATGAGAATGAAATAAGTTATTATTGCAATCGCTATACCACCGAAAAGAGCACCAAAATATTTCATTTGCTTTTCGTACTGGAATGTAAATATAAATCTGCTTAAATATTGAATAAGAAGTCCTGCAGTAAAAGCAACGACTACCGATAAAAGAATTCCTGAAATTATCGCTAAAGCTTTAGCTGAATTTATATATTCACTGATACTTAAAGCATCGGGGTTTGAGTATATTTTTATTACGGATAAAGCTACAGCCGCACCTAATAACTCAAATACAATGGAAACGGTAGTTGAAGTAGGCATACCGAATGTGTTGAATAAGTCCAACATTATCACATCGGTAAGCATCACGGCAAGAAATATAACCATAATTTCATTTAAAGAGAAAAATTCGGGATGAAAAATTCCTTTACGCGCAACTTCCATCATTCCTGTGGAAAAAACAGCTCCGATAAAAACACCAAATGCAGCGAAAATCATAATTGTCTTAAATGAAGCCGCTTTTGAACCAACAGCTGCATTTAAAAAATTAACTGCATCATTACTTACACCAACTATTAAATCGGAAATTGCCAAAAAAAATAATATGATTACGGCAAGTAGGTAAAAAGTATTGTAATCCATTGTAATAAGTTTTTAAGCTATATTAAATATTTACTCGGTTTGAGTTTTTATAATACAAAAAATCCTGTCCGAGTAATTACAAAAAAACAAAAATAAACATTAACACGATAATTTCAATGTTCGGCTGAAAAATTAATGTTAACTTAATATTGGCAGAAGTTTGGTATTAATTTTCTTAGTTTCGGTTTTTCCGAAATGATAAATACTGATAATAAAATATAATATTGTAATAACGCAATAATACAAATATAATATTAAAGTAAATTAGATTAAGTGTGAATTAGTTATTTCATTTTAAGATTCATTAAAAAAAGAAATTGATTCATTAGAAAAACTTAAATTTGAGGATGATAAGACACCGGTTAAAACAATAAAACTGAAAAAAGAATAAATTACTCAACCAATATAACAGTTGGTATATAGGAGTTTTTTTAGAAATGTTTTTATATTTATCTTGCAAAAAAAAAACATTACTTTATAAAAATTCAAGCACTTTTTTGATAGGTATTCAATATACAACTGGGCAGTTGTTCCGATATGTTGTGGAAATGATATTGTTTTGGAATTTACTTTTGTCAAAAAATCGCCTTTATTTATTTAGACTGCTTATAAAATAAGATTTCGTACTTTTATAGTGTGTTGATAAGTAGTTATGTATGTATGATGAATATTTGTCATGTAAATAAAGGACTATTTAATATTTTGTTTAAATAATAATTGTTTTTAATTTAGCATAAAATTTTACTATTTGTAACAATACAGGAAGAGAATTTGAAGGAAATGATAAAATATGAAACCTGTCAAATTATATATTATTAAATTCCAATTTTAATAATTGTGGATGCTATTTATTTATTGATTTTTATGGGAGCAGTTGTTGCTGTTGGATTTTTGGTTGTGTTTTTTATTTCTGTAAAGAACGGACAATTTGATGATGCTGAAACCCCTGCAATCAGGATTTTATTTGATGACGGCACAAAAAAGGAATCCTCGCAAAAAGAAGAAAAGAAAGATAAAGCAAGTAAAAACACAAAAGAATAATACATTTTATTTTATAACAAAACGCTGGAACTAATGACAAAGATTGATCGTTTTTATTATGACAATGACATCGTTCGCAAGTTTGCAAATGCAACGATAATCTGGGGGCTTGTTGGACTTTTAGTAGGTTTGACTATTGCTTACCAGTTATTTATTCCTGATTGGAATGCAGGAATTCCATGGTTGACATTCGGTAGATTGAGGCCTTTACATACAAATGCCGCTATTTTTGCATTTGTAGGAAATGCGATATTTACCGGTGTTTATTATTCGACCCAACGCTTAGTTAAAACCAGAATGTATAGCAAGACTTTAAGTTTGATACATTTTTGGGGTTGGCAACTCATTATTGTTGCTGCAGCTATTACTTTACCGCTTGGTATTACCAGTTCGCATGAGTATGCAGAATTGGAATGGCCAATAGATATTGCAATTGCTGTCGTATGGGTGATTTTTGGAATTAATTTACTGATGACCCTTCTGAAAAGAAGAGAAAGCCACATCTATGTTGCAATATGGTTTTATATATCAACATGGATTACTGTGACAATGTTACATATTGGTAACAATTTGGAGATTCCGTTTTCATTGATGAAAAGTTATCCTGTTTTTGCAGGTGTGCATGATGCATTAATTCAATGGTGGTATGGGCACAATGCAGTTGCATTTTTCCTTACTACACCATATTTGGGATTGATGTATTATTTTGTACCTAAAGCTGCAAACAGACCTATTTATTCATATAAATTATCAATAATCCATTTTTGGACATTGATATTTATATATATATGGGCTGGACCACACCATTTGTTATATACGGCACTTCCCGATTGGGTACAATCATTGGGTACCGTTATGTCATTAATGCTTATAGCGCCTTCTTGGGGAGGTATGCTTAATGGACTTTTGACTTTAAGAGGAGCTTGGGATAAAGTAAGACAAGATCCTATATTGAAGTTTTTTGTGGTTGCAGTTACCGCTTACGGTATGTCCACATTTGAAGGACCTATGATGTCAATAAAATCCGTTAATGCCATTACTCACTTTACCGATTGGACTGTTGCACATGTACATGTCGGTACTTTAGGATGGAACGGTATGTTGACTTTTGGTATGTTGTATTATCTTTATCCAAGATTGTATAAAACTAAGCTTTATTCTGTAAAGCTTGCCGAATGGCATTTTTGGATTGCCACAATTGGAATTATCTTTTGGGTAACACCTATGTATTGGGCCGCTATTACGCAGCAATTGAGCTGGAAACAATTTAATCCTGACGGTACATTGGTTTATGGCAATTTCCTCGATACTGTAACTCAAATTATCCCGATGTTGGCAACAAGAGCGATTGGCGGTACACTTTATTATACCGGATTGATACTTTTGGTATACAATATTTATAAAACCGTAAAACAAGGTAAGTTTGTTGCCGAAGAAGAAGCTGAAGCTCCTGCTATTGAAAGAATAGTACATGTCAATAAAGGACATAGATGGATTGAAAGTAGAATGGGTGCATTTTATTTCTGGGCATTTATAGCTGTGTTTATCGGCGGTATGGTTGAAATCATTCCTACTATTCTTGTTAAGTCGAATGTTCCGAAAATAGCATCTGTTAAGCCTTATACTCCACTTGAATTACAAGGTAGAGATTTATATATAAGAGAAGGATGTGTCAGTTGTCATACTCAAATGGTGAGACCATTTAGATCCGAAACTGCAAGATATGGAGAATATTCCAAAGCCGGTGAATTTATTTATGATCGTCCATTCTTATGGGGATCAAAGAGAACCGGTCCGGATTTACATAGAGTAGGGGGTAAATATCCTAATAAATGGCATTATGATCACATGTTTGATCCAAGGAGTACTTCTCCCGGTTCTATAATGCCAAGGTATCCTTGGTTGCAAGAAAATGATATTGATTATAGTTCTATGGAAAGTAAAATCAATGTTTTGAGAACATTGGGAACTCCTTATGCAGAAGGTTTTGAAAAGAAAGCAGTAGAATTGGCAAAAAAACAAGCAAAGGAAGTTGCGGATGATCTTAGAAAAAACGGTGTTAAAACCAAAGGGCTTGAAAATAAAGAGATTGTCGCTCTTATTGCTTATCTGCAAAGACTTGGAACCGATATTAAAAAAGGTGAAACTACAATGAGATAATGATAGAGAGAGTAAAATATATTATCAGTTCCGGAGGTCAGGATGTCAACTGGATTGGGACGGGAATATTGATTTTTTTCTTTTTGCTGTTGATTGCTATTTTTATAGTAACTTTGAAAAGGAATAAAGAAGATGATATCCGTGATGCACATCTACCTTTGGAAGGAGATGATATTGATGAGGGAAATGAAATATTATAAGGAAATTTGTTTAATTATTTAAATCTTAATCCTATGTGGAAAAAATTAATGAAAATATTGACCAAATCAACTCCTGTTGAAAATGAAAAGGATATAATGCTTGATCATGAATACGACGGAATCAGGGAGTTGGATAATGTCCTTCCACCTTGGTGGTTGTGGCTATTTTATATAACTATATTTATAGGTGTTATTTATTATGTACGTTATCATTTTATTGGTGACTGGTCTTCTGCTAAAGAATATACGGAGGAAATGGCTGTTGCAAAAGCGGAAGTGGATAAATATTTGAAAGAATCCGGTGGAGACATTAATGAAAATACTGCTGTAATCATGAAAGATGCTGCAGCATTGGAAAACGGTAAAAAAACATTTGATAAAGAATGTGCCGTCTGTCACAGACCTGACGGAGGTGGATTGATTGGTCCTAATCTTACGGATGATAAATGGATTCACGGTGGTGATATTCATAGTGTATTTAAAACTATTAAGCAAGGTGTTCCCGAAAAAGGAATGCTTACCTGGGATGGTAAATTGTCACCAACTCAAATTCAGGAGGTTGCAAGTTATATCCTTGTGAAATTGCATGGTACAAATCCTCCTAATCCTAAAGATTATCCGGGAGATCCTAAGTGATTATTAATTTGAAGAAATTTATTAAGACTGTACCCTCAAGGGTGCAGTCTTGTTTTATTTTAAGCTACTACTATTAACTATTAAAAAAACTATTGTTATGTCAATGCAAGATGAAAACCTTTTCCGTGATAGAATTTCCACGGTCGATGATTCGGGTAAAAGAAGATGGATTTATCCTAAGAAACCTCATGGTAAATGGACATCAAGAAGAATTATCGTGAGTTATATTTTACTTTTGGTTTTATTTGTTCTCCCTTTCTTAAAATATAACGGGGAACCTCTATTTATGCTAAATGTATTGGAAAGAAAATTTCTGATATTCGGAATGGTGTTTACTCCACAGGATTTACACCTTTTTGCTATAGGTATGATTGCTTTTATGCTATTTATAGTATTTTTTACTTTTGTATTCGGAAGATTATTTTGTGGTTGGATTTGTCCTCAGACAATTTTCATGGAAATGGTATACAGAAGGATTGAATATGCGATAGAAGGTGATGCCCCTGCGCAAAAAAGATTAAATTCTGCCCCTTGGACAACTAATAAAATATTGAAGAAAACATTAAAACATTTTATTTTCCTTATTTTGGCATTTGTTTTTATAAGTATGGCAATGTCATTTGTTGTAGGGATAGAAAAGATAAAAGAAGTTTGGTCAGATCCTTTTTCCTATAGTGGTTTGTTTATAGCAATTATAGCAATTTCATTAATGTTTTATTTTATTTTTGCTTTCTTTAGAGAACAGGTATGCACAAATGTCTGCCCTTATGGAAGAATGCAAAGTGTTTTGTTGGTAGATGATAGTATTGTCGTTCATTATGATTTTGTTAGAGGAGAAAAAAGAGCCAGTCTGAAAGACAGAAACAAAATGATCAAAAGCGGGGAAGCTACTGAAGAAGAGTTTGGTGATTGTATTGATTGCGGACAATGTGTTGCAGTATGTCCTACAGGTATAGATATTAGAAATGGTACTCAGTTGGAATGTGTAAACTGTACTGCTTGTATGGATGCCTGTGACGATGTCATGGTGAAAATTAAAAAACCGACCGGATTGATAAGATATTCTTCTGAAAAATCTATAAAAGAAGGTGTTCCTTTTAAATTACCGGGTAGAGCAAAGGCTTATATTGCTGTTTTATTTGTAATTCTTGCATTATTTGTTTATATGGCCTCTAATAGAGTTTCGGTTGAAGGTATTATTCTTAGGACACCGGGGATGACTTATCAGTATCCTGAAGGAGATTCTACACATATCCTTAATGTTTATAATTATAAATTGATAAACAAAACTGCGAGTGATTTGAAAAATGTAGTTATTAAGGTGAAAGGAATCAATAATGCCAAGATGCAAGTTGTTCCTGAAAAAATAGATGTTATACCTGAGTTTGGCAGGGCAACAGGAAGTATAATATTGACAATACCGGTCAGTGAGATGAAAGGATATAAAACTCCTGTCCAATTTGAAATATATGTAGATGATAAGTTAGTGCATTCTCCGAAAACAAATTTCTTGGGGCCTCACTAATATTGAGAAGTTATTAATGTTGTAGAGATAAATAATATGGTAATTACTCAGGTTGAATTCAGTTGGTTCAAAAAAGAATATTTTTATTTAAATGATTTCGCCTGAGTAGTTTTAAAATATGTTTTTTATTTCATGAGAGTTTGGGATAGATAAAATGAAATAGTGTTTTTTATTTTTGAATTTAAATTAGTAAAATTATGAAATTTAGATTTCACTGGGGCTGGGCAATTGCTGTTTTTTATACATCGTTTGTTGCGATAATGGTATATTTTGTCTTCTATTCCAAGACTGTAGATCATTCATTGGTAAGGGACAATTATTATGATTATGATGTTGGTTACGAGAAATTGATAGGAAAGAAAAAAAGAAATTCGGCATCGTTATCTACACCGGTAAAAATTGATTATGATAGTAAAAATAAAACTCTTATCGTAGATTTTCCCGATAGTCTAAAAAATATCACAGGGGAGATTTGGTTTTACAGAGTGAATAATGAAAAATTAGATAAAAAATATTCTATTAAAACAGATTCGTTGAACAAGCAAGTTTTTGATATTAATAATTTCATTAAAGGTAAGTGGAAAATAACTGTGGATTGGAAAAGTGAAGATATAGAATATCTTGATGAAAAAGAGCTGTATTTCAACTGAGTAGTTGTAATTAAAAGAAATAAATGGAAATAATATTATCAGGTTTGGTATTTGGTTTTATTACCAGTTTTCATTGTGCCGGGATGTGTGGCCCTATTGCAATTGCATTGCCTTTGCACGGTGATACAAAAATGGAAAAAATATTTGGAGGAATTTTATACAATCTGGGGCGAACTCTTACTTATGTGGTTCTTGGAGCAATATTTGGATTTATGGGGCAAGGAATTGGAGCTCTCGGGTTTCAAAGATGGTTATCAATAGTGACGGGTATGATTATGATATTGACGGTATTATTTCCTTCAATGTTTTCTTTTAGTCTTGGTTCACGTAATAGGGGAGGTTTCTTTTTGTTAAATTATATTAAAGCCGGATTGAAGAATTTGTTCTCAACCAAGTCTTTTATGAGTTTATTTACAATTGGTGTGTTAAACGGTTTTTTGCCATGTGGACCACTTTATTCAGCTATTATTATTTCTGCAAGCTATGGTCATATGGTTAAATCGATGCTTTTTATGGCTATGTTTGGCCTAGGTACTATGCCGATGTTATTGGGAATTTCAGTATTGGGTAATTTTATAAGTTTGCCTCTTCGACGTAAATTGAGTAATTTTATTCCCATAGTGATTGTTTTTTTGGGTGTTTTATTTATTTTGAGAGGCTTAAATCTTGGAATTCCGTTTTTGAGTCCTACCGAAAAGAAAATAGAAAAGAAAATGAGAAAAACACAGAAGAAATATTCTACGGAAGTTATCAACTTTGAGGATATTGGTATACTAAAGCTATAAAGAAACGATTAAAAATCTAAATTTTCAAAGTTCTACTTTCCAATACAAAATTTTCCAAAGATATTTCCTAAAAGGTCATCGGTAGAGATTGTACCGGTGATTTCTCCAAGAGAGATATTTGCTTGACGGATATCCATTGCTATTAAATCTCCCGGTATCCCTGATTCCAATCCTTCTTTAACATTTTTCAGACTTTGCAGGGATTTTATTAACAAGTCGTGATGTCTTTCATTAGTTATGATTGTTGCGTTAGTATCTATTTTGTTTTTGATAACAGCATTAAAAATGTCATTTTTCAGTTTTTCGATATTTTCTTTGTTTTTAGCGGAAATAGAGATATGTGATGGAGGTATTTTATTATTTGTTTTTGTAATGTCGATTTTATTTGCGACTATCAGGATTGGTATATTATTTTGAGAAATAATTTTAATATCTTTATTTACATCTTGCTGAGAGATAATCGATGCATCATAGATATAAATAATCAGAGAAGATTGTTTTATTTTTTCATGGGTTTTTGCTATACCCAGGCTCTCAATAGAGTCTTTGGCTTGACGTATTCCAGCGGTATCTATAAATCTGAAAATTATACCTTTAATGTTTAATTCTTCTTCAATGGTATCTCTCGTGGTGCCTTCAATTTCAGAAACTATAGCTCTGTTTTCATTTAGCAATGTATTTAATAAAGTGGATTTTCCGGCATTTGGTCGTCCTACAATAACAGTTGGGACTCCTTTTTTCAATACATTTCCATATTTATAAGAATGGATAAGTTTAGTTATGACTCCGGTTAATTCATTTATCAAGGCTTTTAGATTTTTTCTATCTGCAAATTCAACATCTTCTTCACTAAAATCCAATTCAAGTTCAATAAGGGAAGCAAAATCAACGAGTTTTTCTCTTAAAGTTTTAATTTCATTTGAAAAACCACCTTTTAATTGTTTTAAAGCAATATCATGAGTGAATTTTGTTTTTGAGGAGATTAGGTCGGCAACAGCTTCAGCCTGAGATAGATCCATTTTTCCGTTTAAAAAAGCACGCATTGTAAACTCACCGGCTTCAGCCATCCTTATATTATTTCGTAAGAATAACCTAAGAGTTTCATTGATAATATATACAGAGCCATGACAGGATATTTCAATAAGATCTTCCCCGGTATAAGATTTGGGAGATTTGAAAAGGCTTATCAGGACTTCATCTATGATATTGTCATTCTCGTCAATTAGTTTTCCAAAATGAATAGTATTGCCTTTTTGTACCGTTAAATCGGAGCCTTGGAAAAAATTATTGGCGATAGAAATAGCTTTGTCTCCGGTGATTCTGATTACTGCTATTGCTCCGGAGCCATTGGGTGTCGATAATGCTATTATCGTGTCAGCCGGGTTATAATGATGCAACATTTAAGCCGCTTTAAATTTAACAAGTTTGCTATTCTCTATTTTACTTTTTGCATATTCCAAATCTACAACAAGTTCTTTGATGTTTTTCTGTGAAGGTAATTCGTACATAGCATCAGTCAGAATTGTTTCCATAATAGTTCTTAAGCCTCTTGCTCCCAATTTGAATTCAATTGATTTTTTAGCTATATATCTATAAGATTCTTCTTTAAATATCAATTTGATGCCTTCCATTGCAAAGAGTTCCGAATATTGCTTTACAAGTGCATTTTTCGGTTCTGTAAGGATTCTGACTAAAGCTTCTTCATCAAGTCTGTCAAGATATGTTAAAACAGGTAATCTTCCTATCAATTCAGGAATAAGCCCAAATTTTTTAAGATCACTGTGTGTTATATGTTCTAATATATTTTCTTTATTAATTTTCTCTTTTGCATCATGTTTGTATCCTATTTGGCTGGCATTCAATCTGCTTTCGATAATTTTATCAATACCTGAAAAAGCACCACCGGCAATAAAGAGTATGTTTTTTGTATTGACTTTTACCATTTTTTGTTCCGGATGTTTTCTTCCTCCTTGTGGAGGTACATTAACATCTGCTCCTTCAAGTATCTTAAGCATAGCTTGTTGCACGCCTTCACCGGAAACATCTCTTGTGATAGAAGGGTTGTCGTTTTTTCTTGCAATTTTATCAATTTCATCGATATAAACAATACCTCTTTCAGCAGCTTGAACATCATAATCGCAAGCTTGCAAAAGTCTGGAAAGCATACTTTCAACATCTTCACCGACATATCCTGCTTCAGTAAATACAGTAGCATCCACAATAGTAAAAGGTACATTTAAAAACCGTGCTATAGTTTTGGCCAAAAGAGTTTTTCCGGTTCCTGTTTCACCGACAAGTACGATATTTGATTTGTCAATCTCGATATCTGATGCCGAGCTATGCTTCAACCTTTTGAAATGATTATAAACAGCAACTGCGATGTGTTTTTTAGCATCTTCTTGCCCTATGACATATCCATCAAGAAATTCTTTAATTTGTTTAGGAGTAATATCCGGAATTTCTTTAAACTCACTTTTATGCTTTTCACCTATTTCTTCTCTTACTATTTCCATTGCCTGCTCTACGCAAGCCTCGCAAATATGACCATCTATTCCTGCAATAAGAAGTAGAGTTTCACCTTTATCTCTTCCGCAAAAAGAACATTTTATCTTTTCTTTTGACATATATATTGTATTTAAAATATAAAAATATAAAATAATATAATGAAATATACTATTTGTCCTTTTTGGTTTCTTTTTTGTCCTTATGTATTTTAATTACTTCATCAACCAAACCGTAATTCAAAGCTTCATCTGATTTCATCCAATTGTCACGGTCACAGTCTTTTTCTATTGTCTTATACGGTTTACCCGTATGATATGACAATATCTCATATAATTCTTTTTGGAGTTCTTTTATTAAATTATAAGATATTTCCATATCGGAAACCTGTCCTTGCATTCCGCCCATAGGCTGATGAATCATAACACGGCTATGATGCAAAGCGGTTCTCTTGCCTTTTTCTCCTGCTGCTAGTAATACGGCACTCATGGATGCTGCCATTCCTGTACAAATGGTAGAAACTTCAGGTTCAATATACTGCATTGTGTCATAAATTCCTAATCCGGGAATAACCGAACCTCCGGGGCTATTTATAAACATTTGGACATCCCTGTTAGGGTCAGCTGATTCCAGGAAAAGCAATTGTGCTTGTATTACATTAGCAACATTGATAGGAACACCTAGAAATATAATCCTGTCCATCATAAGTCTTGAAAATACATCCATACCTACAACATTCATTTGTCTTTCCTCAATTACCTGAGGTGTGAAATTATTAATATTCGGGACGGTTGTATTTATATATTTTTCAAGATGCATCTTACTAAATCCCTTGTCTTTTGAAGCGTATTTTATAAATTCTTTTCCTAAATCCATTTTTATTATTTTATGTATAATTATAACAATTTATATTTATTAAAGTTTTTCTTTATTTATCAGTAGCTATTCAGATAGTTTAGTTTTACGGTCTATTATTAAATAATTTTTGTCTCTGAACTTTGTAACTCCTGAATTTATTCTTCTTCTGATTCAATGTTTTTATTTGCTTCAGCTTGGACATTATATTTTTTAGCAAGTTCCATAAATTCTTCCCAAGTTGTTTTGATACGAGATTTTTTAATATCATTTGCTACAGCGCTAAAAACTTTGTCGATAAATATTTCATTGTATGTTTTGTTGACTCTATCTTCGTCTTTCATCATAATTTCAATAATCTGTGAGATATATTGCGGATTGTCACCAACCATTACTCTTGCTTGCTCTTCAATTCTTTTTGCGAGATCTTCTTTTGTTACTTCAATATTGTATTTTTTTAATAATTTGTCAACGATTGATTGCCATTTAAGTTCTTTTTTACTATCTTCTATTATTTGAGTAATTTCATCATCTTTTTTATCAGGATATTGTTCTTTAATCCATCTTTCAATATACTCAGTTGAGAAATCTATTTCGTTTATTTCTTTAAGTTTTTCAGCAATATCCAGGTGAAGCAATTTTTCGCTTTCCGAATCATAATGTTTTTTTATTTCATTTCTGAGAATATTTCTGTATTCTTCTTCATTTGTCGCATTCGGAATATTATTGTTATTAAAGAATTCTTCATTCAATTCCGCAGGAGCAAACATTTCTGCATTTATAATCTCTCCTTTAAAAATATTACCGATACCGAGATCTTCTCCTTCTTCAAAATCATTTTTTTCAATATTTAAAATATAATCCTTGACTTTATCTTCATTTGAATCTTTAAGAAATTTATATATATCAAAATCAAAACTATCAGAGGTATGCAATTTGAGAATTTTATCTTTAGACTCTTCTTCCAATTCATCGATTTTAACGGTAAATTCCGTTTCATAACCGCTTTCTTTGATTTTATCACCATCCAATTCTTTAGCATTAACAGTGATATAACATTCTTTTGTGAAATCACCGTCAAATGATTCGAATTTTCCATATTGATTTTTTAATCTATTAATTTCATCGTCAATTATTTTTTCATCCACTTCTATATCATAGCTTGTATATTCATCTTCGGAAGAGATTCCTTTTATTTCAAAATCAGGTTTCTTATAAAGGTCAAAAGAAACGGAAAAATCTTTTGGATCATTGATGTTTATATCAAGAGGCTTTTGATTTTCAGAAGAAATAGGAGACAACATTAGTTCAATATTATTATCTTTTAGATACTCGCTAAGTCCCGAATCAATCTTTTTACGGATAATGTCCGAAAGAATAGCGTTGCCAAAAGTTCTTTTTATAAATCCCATTGGAGTTTTCCCTTTACGAAAACCTTTGAAATTTGATTCTTTTCTCTTTTTTTTCAATTCGTTTTGTACTTCATCTAAATAATCGTCTTTAGATATATTTATAGTTAATTCAAATCTGTTATCATCAATATTGTTTACATCGTAATTCATAATTGTCTTATTTTAAATTTATATAAATTGTGGAATTTAACATCAAATATGTATTGTTATGCAGGAATGGCTCTCTTTTTTATTTTGAGTTAATAATAATTAAATTTTGAAAAACCGAATCTATCCAAATGATTATCACTATGGGTAGAAATTTATTAATAATAAAAAAGTGCGGGTGAAGGGACTCGAACCCCCACACCTCTCGGCACTAGATCCTAAGTCTAGCGTGTCTACCAATTTCACCACACCCGCAAATTCTAATTTATAACACAAAATTTTCAAAAGAGTTTGCAAAAATACAATCTTTTGCTGAAATTGAAAATATTTAGAAAAAATATTAATAAGAAAAAATAAAAATGTTAATTTAGATTTTATTTTATTAAGATTATGTTATTTTTGATATTTCTTAATACTAATATAATTAAAAAAGATAAAAAAAGTGGGTAAGTCTGAATTTCCAATGACAAAAGAAGAAAGAGGTAATATAAATCGTATTTATAAAGAATTTATAAATAGCATTGATCCTGCATTGAATGAAAAAGACCGTGAGATGATTGACAAAGCTTTTAAATTGGCTTTGGAAGCTCATAAATTTCAAAGAAGAAAATCAGGTGAACCATATATCCACCACCCGATGGAAGTAGCAAAAATATGTTATCATGAAATTGGTTTGGGACCGACTTCAATAACCTGTGCGATTTTGCATGATGTTGTTGAAGATACAGAAGTAACCATCGATGAAATAATCTATATGTTTGGGACAAAAGTTGGAAAAATCGTCGATGGTTTGACTAAATTGGATGGACTGTATAACGTTGATTCCCCTCAGGCGGAAAATTATAAAAAAGTACTTAGTACACTGGTTTATGATGTCAGAGTTGTCTTAATTAAGATGGCGGACAGATTACACAATCTAAGAACGATTGGTTCGATGCCGAGGTATAAGCAATTGAGGATAGCTGCCGAAACAAGTTATATTTATGTTCCTTTAGCTCATAGATTGGGATTGTATAATATCAAAAAAGAATTTGAAGATATTATTTTTATGATCTCTGAGCCAGAAAAATATAAAGAATTAAGTCAAAAGTTGAAGGATTCCGAAAAACAAAGGAATAAATATATTGAAGAGTTCATACAACCTTTAAAAAATAAATTAAAAGAATTAAATGTGCCTTACAGGGTTTTGGGTAGGCCGAAATCCATTTCATCTATAAATAATAAGATAAAAAACAAAAATGTAACATTCGATGAGATATATGATTTGTTTGCTGTCAGGATAATAGTAGATGTTCCGAGAGATAAAGAGAAAAGTACTTGCTGGCAGGTTTATTCTTTGATTACTGATGTATATACTCCTATTCCTGAAAGACTTAAGGATTGGGTCACAAATCCTAAAAGCAATGGGTATGAATCATTGCATACAACTATTATAGGTCCTCAAGGTAAATTTGTTGAGATACAAATCAGAACTGAAAGAATGGATGAAATAGCAGAGAAGGGATTTGCTGCCCATTGGAAATATAAGGGAAATGAAACTAGAATGGATGTTTATGACAGATGGCTTGATAATATTAGAGAGTTATTGGACAACTCTTCTTCAAGTGATGCTCTGGAATTTATAAGTGATTTTAAAACCAATCTTTTTAAAGAAGAAATTTATGCCTTTACACCTAAAGGAGATATGCGAATTTTGCCCAAAGGAGCAACAGCGTTGGATTTTGCTTTTGATATTCATTCTGATGTAGGATATCATGCAGTTGCGATAAAGGTCAATAATAAACTTGTTCCTATGGGGTACAGGTTAAGCAATGGAGATAAGGTTTCGGTTATGACAGGAAAAAATCAAAAGCCGAGTGAAAACTGGTTGAAATTGGTTGTGACCGGTAAAGCAAAATCCAAGATAAGATCAGCTATGAAAGAAGAGCGTAAGAAAAAAGGTGAGATTGGTAAAGAAACATTGGAGAGGAAGTTGAGAAATATGAAAGCCGATTTTAATATGAATATCGATTTGCTGGTTGAATATTTTGGATATAAATCAAGGCCTGACTTTTATTTTGCAATTGCAAATGAAAAAGTGGATCTTTCAAAATTGAAAACTTTTGATGTGCTGGGACAAAAATTAATAAAAAAGGAAGAGCCAAAAGAAATTCCCGTCAAAAAGAAACGTGAAGAGCTCATTGTTCCTAAACAAAATAATATTCCCCTTGTTTATATTAATGGGGAGCCTGGAGATAAATATAATTATACGATTGCAAGATGCTGTAATCCTATTCAGGGAGATGATATTTTTGGCTTTATCACGTCGAGTTCGGGATTGAAAATTCATAGGAGTAATTGTCCAAATGCCATGCACCTTTTGGCTAATTTCGGGTATAGGGTAGTGAAAGCGGAATGGGGTGCAAATGTGAATACCAATTTTGTAGTGGATTTATTGATAATTGGTATTGATAGCGGACCGGGAGTGATTAAAAGTATTGTTAATAAATTGTCGGATGAAATCGGTTTGAATATCCGGTCATTTAATATATCGGGTGAGGAAGGATATTTCGAAGGGCGAATCAGTATATTTGTAAAAAACAATAACCAGGTTAATTTAATAATAAGAAAATTAAAAGAAATAGAGGGAATAAATTCCGTCGAAAGAATAGATAAACAAAATTAAAGGTATGTCAGAAAAAACTCCTGAAATCACAAAAGTGAAAGATGTTTTCAAAGATTATTTGGAAAGAAATGAATTTAGAAAAACACCGGAAAGATTTGCAATATTGGAAGAAATATATAATAGAGAGGATCATTTCGATGCTGAAGATTTATATATTCAAATGAAAACCAAGAACTACAGGGTGAGCAGAGCTACTGTGTACAATACATTAGAACTGCTGGTTGACTGTGAACTGGTAAGAAAGCAGCAATTTGGCAAAAATACTACTCAATATGAGAAGTCTCTTGGCAATAAGCAGCATGATCATATGGTATGTGAGAATTGTGGTAAAGTGATTGAGTTTTGTGATCCACGGTTGCAATTAACTAAGGAATTTATCGAAAAATCATTTAATTTTAAGGTATTGCATCACAATATTGTATTCTATGGTATTTGTGAGGAATGTAATGCTGATCTTGATGAGAAAACTTAAATTATGAAAATTGATGTAATAGTAGGATTGCAATGGGGGGATGAAGGTAAAGGAAAAATAGTGGATTATCTTGCCCCGTCGTATGATATGGTTGCCAGATTTCAAGGTGGCCCCAATGCAGGTCATACGATTAAAATCGAAGATGACCAATATGTACTTCATATTATGCCTTCCGGTATTTTCCATGACAAAATGTTGAATTTGATTGGAAGTGGTGTAGTAATAGATCCTGTCATTTTGATGAAAGAGATTACCCAATTGGAAGCAATAAATATTAATGTCAGGGAAAAATTGTTAATATCCAAAAAAGCTCATTTGATTTTACCAACACATAAATTGATTGATGCTGCTTCGGAATTTTCCAAGGGTAAAAAGAAAATAGGTTCTACTCTAAAAGGAATCGGCCCTACTTATATGGATAAAACCGGTAGAAACGGTCTTAGAGTCGGTGATATTTTTTTAGATAATTTCAAAGAAAAATATCAAATTTTAAAAGAAAAACATTTGAGGTTTTTAAAACAATTTAATATTGTACCGGAATTTGATATTGAAAATGAAGAAAAAAGCTTCTTTGAAAAAGTA
Organism: Saprospiraceae bacterium; assembly: GCA_026985735.1. GTDB lineage: Bacteria > Bacteroidota > Bacteroidia > Chitinophagales > Saprospiraceae > JADJGA01. The sequence goes on along the minus strand of JALSPW010000262.1, from coordinate 908 downwards.
AATATGCTAAAAAGATATAAAATTTTAAATACTGAATATTTTATTAATGACTTTTTAAATTCTGGCAAAAGAGTTTTGGCAGAAGGAGCCCAAGGTACAATGTTGGATATCAATCACGGAACATATCCTTTTGTGACATCCTCCAATACTATTACGGCAGGTGTATCTGTTGGGCTTGGTGTTGCGCCGTCAAGAATAGATAAAGTGATAGGCATTGTAAAAGCTTATACTACAAGAGTGGGGAGTGGGCCATTTCCAACGGAACTTAATGATGAAACTGGTGAAAAATTAAGACAGAAAGGACATGAGTTTGGAGCTACTACAGGTAGAAAAAGAAGATGTGGTTGGATTGATATTCCTCAATTGAGATATTCTATTATGATTAATGGTGTTACTGATATAGCTCTAACAAAATTGGATGTTTTAAACAATTTTGATCCCGTAAAAATAGGAGTATCATATAGATTGGAAGATAATACGGAAACAAATCAATTACCGTATGATCTTGTCAATATTAAAGTTGAACCTATATATGAGGAACTTCAGGGTTGGAATCAGGATATTTCCAATATCAGGACATTATCAGGTCTTCCGGAAAATGCATTTTCATATATTGAAAGATTAAAAAATGATTTAAAAACTCCTATTTCCTTTATTTCAGTTGGTCCAGAAAGATCAGCTTTGATAATAAATGAATAGTTTGTATCGGTTCATAAAATCATTGAAATATAAAAACAATCTTTTTGGAATCTTATCATTTTTCTCAACTCGATGATACTACGGTGTCATTTCGTTTCGAAAAAATAAAAATCTCATACAAAATCTCTCCTTTTGTGAAGATTCAATAGTTTTCAAAGAATTACTATGTAATAATTACTTCGACTTTTATGACACAGCACACTTAAATT
>JALSPW010000261.1 GCA_026985735.1 Saprospiraceae bacterium | reverse complement strand
AATGCTGCAATAAATTTCAAATTTATATAAAATTCTGCAATAATGCAAGGAAATTAATGTGTTTTTAAAAATTTAACATTTCTCTTTCCAAAAAGAGATGTTTTTTATAAAAAATGCCCGTAGGATTACAGAAATGCCGCTTAGAGTAAAGTTGATGTGAAAGATGTATTATAATACGGTATTTATAAAATGCCCACTGTGAGTTAATTTTATATAGATTTTATATTTAATAAATAACTTATTTCGATATTTCTCGAAAATACTATAGTTAAAGTAATATCCGTCCATAAAATCATTAAAATTCAAAACAATCTTTTTACAATATTTTAAACAAATTAAGTATTTTACACTCATACACTAAATGCGATTTAATATTTTAAAAATTAATTTTTAAACTTTTACACATTTAATTTTATGATAATGTATAATTTTTCCTATATTTGCAATTGTAAAAGCTACATTAAGCAGTTCACCCCAAAATCAGATATTTTATATAAGCAAAAATATTGCTATATCTAAGCATTTTGCTTACACAAATTAACAAATTATGATTTTTTTTAATATTTTTTTTCATATTTTGTGTTAATTTGTGTTCAATTGTGGGAATTTGTGTTAAATTTGCATTATAAATCAATCGTGAGATGTAAAAATGTATAATTTTACAGGAGAATATAGAGTGAAAATGGACGCTAAAGGCAGGATAAAAATCCCCAAAAACCTCCTACTTCAGTTGAGCCATGAAAACTCATTTCCACTGCTTATAAACAGAGGTTATGATCAGCATCTCACATTAAATCCCAAAGATGTTTGGGAGGAAAAGACGAAAGAGATCCGAAAGTTAAGTTATAATAAAAAGAAGTACAGATTGGCTAAAAGGTATTTTTACCGTGGTGTAAGCAGGGTCGAATTGGATAATATTGAAAGGATTTTAATTCCGAAGCAATTAATTGAGTATGCGGAGTTAAAAAAAGAGATTGTTATTCTCGCATTTGAAAATGAGATTGAGATTTGGGATTCTGCGAAATATCAGCGGTTTTTAGAAGAGGAGCCTGATGATTATGGAGATTTTATGGAAAACGAAATTTTCGGTATTGAAAATGACGAAATAAATGAATAAATATCATAAATCAGTATTACTGGAAGAATCAATTGAAGGATTGGCTATTGATAGTAATAAGGAACAGATTTTTGTTGATTTGACTTTTGGTGGTGGAGGTCATTCGAGGTACATCCTTGAAAAAATGGGTAAAAACAGTAAACTATTTGCTTTTGACCAGGATATTGATGCCATTGGAAACAAGATAGAAGACGAAAGATTAACTTTAATAGAAACGAATTTCAGGTATTTTGGTAAATTTTTAAGGTTATTTGACATTTTAGAAGTTGATGGCATTCTTGCGGATTTAGGAGTTTCATCATTTCAGTTTGATGAAGGAAGCAGGGGGTTTTCATATAGAGTAAATGAAAAACTGGATATGAGGATGAACAGGAATCAAAGTTTAAGTGCCTTGGAGGTGATAAATGAATATTCTGAAAATAATCTTGTACACATTTTCTCAAAATATGGAGAAATTAGAAATTCAAAGCAATTAGCAAATAAAATAGTACAATGCAGACGAAGGTTTGCAATAGAATACAGTGAAGATTTGATAAAATGCATTGAGGGGATCATGAGGGGAAATAAATTTCAATATTTATCGCAATTATTCCAGGCGATAAGGATTGAGGTTAATGATGAGATAAATGCTTTATCCGAGATGCTGAAAGCTTCCGTAAAAGTATTAAAAAAAGGAGGTAGATTATCCATCATAAGTTTTCACTCACTGGAAGACAGGTTAGTAAAAAATATGATAAAAAGGGGAAATCCGGAAGGGATAATTATCAAAGACGAATATGGAAATATTCAAAAGCCTTTTAAAGAAATTGTTAAGGGAATTATAAAACCGAGTAAAGAAGAAATCGAGGCAAATATCAGATCGAGAAGTGCTAAATTGAGAATTGCGGAGAAAATTTTAACTACTCAGGTAGAGGACTTTTAAACTGAGTAACTACAAAAATTTAAAATAAAAGTAATTAAACCGGTACATGAACAAATATTGGTTAAACATAGTACTAAAAAATATCTCTCTAATTGTGTTTATAACATTTTTAGGTCTTATATATATTGCAAATGTGCATGTTGCTGAGAGGAAAATGTTGAAAATCGAAAAATTAAAGAAAGAAGTTGATACTATTAAATACAGATATATGAGTGTCAAGCAAAAAATTCTGTACACAAGTGCACCTTCTGTAATAGAGGCGAAAGTCAATGAGAAAGGTTTAAAACAATCGACAAAAGCACCTAAAGTATTAAAACTCAATAAAAGTTAACAAAAATCGTGATTATGGACAGAAGAAACGAATTGTTAGCAAGAGTTTATATAGTGATGATGTTTTTTATATTTCTTACTATTTGGATTGTTGGAAAGATAGCATATATAAGTATAGCGGAAGGGGATAAATGGAGGGATAAAATTTCAAATAATGTAAAATGGTTTGACATACAAGGGGACAGGGGGATTATATATTCGGCAGATGAAAGCATCCTGGCGAATTCCACTCCCAGATTTGAAGTGAGGATGGATTTATTAGCACCATCGGATCAGGATTTCAATAAAAACATTGATTCATTGAGCTATTGTATTGCAAAATATCTCAATCCAAAGAAAAGCAAGAGCGAGTGGGAAAAAATATTAATAAATGGAAGAAAGGACGGCAAAAGAAAAAAAAGAAGAGGCATGAGATATTTTCTTCTTCAAAGAAACCTTAATTATGAAGATATAACTATGGTAAAGAAATTTCCTCTTTTTAATAAGGGAAAAATCAAAGGAGGATTGATAATCAACCGTTCGACAATAAGGGAAAAACCATTTAAGGCATTAGCCGGAAGAACAATTGGAATTAATAGAAAAAATGCAGAAAACGTAGGACTGGAAGCAGCCTATGATAAATATTTGAAAGGAGAAACAGCAAAAAGATTGTACAAAAGATTACTGGGAGGTACTTGGATTCCATTGCAGGAAAATGACAATAATCCTTTATCAAAAGGAGCGGATTTGGTAACAAATATAAATATCAAAATTCAAGACATTGTTCATCATGAAGTATTAAACAAATTGAAAGAAACAAAGTCTGAAGCGGGAGTGGGAATTGTAATGGAGGTGAAAACAGGCAAAATTGTAGCATTGACAAATTTATCAAAGGATCGAAATGGCAATTATAAAGAAAGGATGAATTATGCAGTGAAAAGGAAATATGCTCCGGGATCAGTATTGAAAACCGCTACGACAATGGCACTTCTGGATAACAAGTTCATTGATATCAATTCGACAATTAACCTAAATGGAGGGAAGATGAATTTCAGAGGTAAAATAGTTAAAGATGATGAAGATATAGGACATGGTAAACCGGTAACTCTCTGGCAAGCTTTCGTACATTCATCAAATGTTGCAATGTCAAAATGGGCTGATATTTATTTTAATGGAAATAAAAAAGCAAGAAAGAGTTTTATATTAAAATTAAAGTCTTTCGGGTTGTCAAAAATCTCAGGAATTGATCTATTAGGGGAAACAAAACCTGTAGTTAAGGACCCGGATTTGGATAAGAATAATTTCAGTCTGAATACAATTCCGTGGATGGCACATGGATATGAAATTGAAATGACTCCAATTCAAATATTATCATTTTACAATGCTATCGCAAATAACGGCAAAGTTATGAAACCGTATTTGGTTGATAAGATAATAAAGGAAAATGAGATCATCGATATTAAACCGAAAGTATTAATAGACAAAATTGCCGATGATTTAACAATAAAAAAAATACAAAAACTGCTCAAAGGAGTTGTTGAAGAAGGAACTGCAAGAAGTTTAAAAAATAATAGCATCAGTATAGCGGGGAAAACGGGAACAGCCCAAGCAAATATACAGACGGGAGATGAAGAACAATTATATAATTCGACTTTTGCAGGATATTTTCCGGCAAATAACCCAAAGTACTCTATGGTAATAGTAATGTTTGGAAATAAAAAACCTCTGTACTATGCCAGTCAGGTTGCAGTGCCGGTTTTTGGTAAAATAGTGGACAAGATGAGAGCAATACAAGCATTTGAATTCGAAGAAAGAATTGATGATGACAGACAATTTGTGAATGCTACATTACCGGGAAAGGCCAAGGGATATTCAAATGATTTTGAAGAATTAATGAATTATTTAAATATTCCATATAAAAAGACCGATAAAAATAATTGGACAAAAATTGACAAGAAGTTCAATCAGATGGAAATGAATAAATTTCAATTAAAAAGAAAAACCATTCCCGATGTAAGAGCTATGGGAGCAAGAGATGCGGTATACATTTTGGAAAATTTGGGATTGAAAGTGAAATTGAGAGGAGTCGGCAAAGTGTCAACACAATCATTGCCGCCGGGGATTAAGATAAAAGGACAGACAATAACTTTAAATTTGAGATAAATGGATTTATCAAAAGAGATAAAACATAAAAATTGAAAAACTTAAAAGAAATATTACAAGGTGTAGATGTCAACAATATAATTGGTGAAACGGATAAAAACATCAAAGGAGTTTACCTGGACTCGAGAGAAGTATCAAAGGATAGTATTTTCTTCGCAGTTAAGGGGACTTTAACAGATGGCCACTTATTTATCAATAAAGCTATAGAAAACGGAGCTACAGTGATATTTTGCGAAAAGATACCTGAAGAAAATTTAACGAAAGGAATTACATATATCAGGATAGAAAATATGCAAAAAAATATGGCTATTGCCGTTTCAAATTTCTATGACAATCCATCTAAAGCTATCAAATTGATAGGTGTAACAGGAACAAACGGTAAAACAACCATTGCGACTTTACTTTATCAATTGATGATGAAAATGGATAAAAAATCAGGACTGTTATCTACCGTTGAAAATAAAATAGGAGAAGAGACTTTAAAATCAACGCATACTACGCCTGATGTAATAAAACTTAATGAATTATTAAAAAAAATGAAAGAAGCCGGATGTGAGTATGCTTTTATGGAAGTTAGCTCACATGCTATAGATCAGGGAAGAACAGAGGATCTTGATTTTGATATTGCAATTTTTACCAATATCACTCACGACCACCTTGATTATCACGGTAATTTCAAAAATTATATCAATACGAAAAAAAAGTTCTTTGACAATCTAAAACCTGAATCTTTTGCTTTAACAAATATCGACGACACCAACGGAATGGTTATGGTTCAAAACAGTAAAGCCAATATCAGAACTTACAGTGTAAGACAAATGGCTGATTATAAAGCAAAGATATTGCAGAATAGCATTTTGGGATTGCACTTAAAGATAAATGGAGACGAGATATTCTTTAAATTAAGAGGAGAGTTCAACGCATACAATCTTTTGGCTGTATATGGTACAATGCACCTTTTGGGATTTGATAAAATGGAAACTTTAGTGCAAATGTCGAATTTGAATCCTGTAACTGGAAGATTTGATATAATTCCAAATAAGGAGAACACAATATTTGCAATAATTGATTACGCTCATACTCCGGATGCATTAAAAAATATATTAAGTACACTTGTAAATATAAAGAAAAAAGAGGCAAAAATTATTACGGTTTTCGGAGCAGGAGGAGATAGAGACAAATCAAAAAGACCGAAAATGGGAAAGATTGCAGCAAGACTATCGGATACGGTAATCGTAACATCTGACAATCCCAGAACGGAAGATCCCGGAGATATAATTAATGATATTGTAGCGGGAATAGATCATAAAGCAAAAGAAAAAGTTTTAGAGATTGAAGACAGGAGACAAGCGATAAAAACAGCTATAAAATTAGCTGACAAAAATGATTTGATAGTTATTGCGGGCAAAGGTCATGAAGATTATCAGGAAATAAACGGAAAAAAATTTCCATTTAGTGACAAAGAAGTCGTAAAAAACATTTGGTATAAAGATATAAACCGGTAAAAAGATACCGGTAAAAGAGATAAGGTTCTATTATCATTCTCAGGTTGGTTTTAACAGTTGCAGCGGGAATAAATTTGGAAAAAGTTCCAAACACCTGCTGCAATCTGTTATTTTAAAAATTAAAACACATCCGGTTAAAAAAAATAAAACCGGCATTAATAAATTGGATTTAAGTGATTAGGAATAATTGATATGTTATATTATTTATTTGAATATTTAGATAAAAATTACAATCTGCCTGGTGCGGGATTGTTTCAATATATATCATTCAGAGCGGGTGCAGGAATCATATTAGCATTGATTATTGCAATACTGTTTGGAAACAGAATAATAAGTTCTTTGAAAAGGATGCAAATAGGTGAGACCGTAAGGGATTTGGGATTGGATGGCCAAAAAGTAAAAGAAGGAACTCCTACTATGGGAGGGATAATCATTATCATTGCTATCATAATACCGACTTTATTGTTTGCCAAGATAGACAACATATATATAATTGTATTATTGATATCTACGATTTGGATGGCAATAATCGGATTTATAGATGATTATATCAAGGTATTCAGAAAGAATAAAGACGGATTGAAAGCGAAATTTAAAATTATAGGACAAGTAAGCTTAGGAATATTTATCGGATTGGTAATGTTATACAACAATGATGTATTGGTGAGAGTGCCTAAAAACGTTGCAATAGAAAACAATTATAAAATAATAAAAACATTTAAAACCAAAATCCCGTCAATAAACAAACCGAAGGAGGAAAAAGAAATGGCTTATGTAAAAACAGCCTTGACAAACCTCCCTTTTATCAGTCATAATCAATTTGATTACGAATATATAATTGAGGTAATGGGGTTAAATAAAAAGTGGTTGTTCTTATTGTTTATACCTATAATGATTTTCATTGTTACCGCTGTAAGTAATGCGGCAAATTTGACTGACGGTTTAGATGGATTAGCTTCAGGGACAGCTGCTATCATTGGAGCGACATTAGGTATTTTGGCTTATGTATCTGGCAATGCTATCATAGCCGATTATCTTCATATATTATATATTCCGTTTTCCGGAGAAATCGTTGTTTTTTCAGCAATATTTTTAGGAGCGACAATAGGGTTTTTGTGGTACAATTCATTTCCAGCCAAGGTATTTATGGGAGACACGGGCAGTTTGGCTATCGGAGGAGTAATTGCCGCTATGGCGATAATGTTGCGCAAGGAATTATTGATTCCCATATTGTGCGGAGTATTTTTAGCAGAGAGTGTATCGGTCATAGTTCAAGTTTTGTATTTTAAATATACAAAATCACGAACCGGAGTAGGAAAGAGGATATTTTTAATGTCACCGTTGCATCATCATTATCAAAAAAGGGGCTTACATGAAGCGAAGATAGTTGTTAGATTTTGGATAGTAGGAGTCATGTTAGCAGTTTTAACAATAATAACATTAAAGGTAAGATAAAATATAGAAATTAAATAACAAAAATGTCAATAGAAAGAACCATACGTAATATTAGAGGAGACCATTCAATATGGTTGATAGTACTGTTTCTGGGATTATTTTCAATCCTGGCGGTATACAGTGCCACGGGAAGCATGGCTTATCTTTCACATGGCAAACAAGCTGAAGTATATTTGATTAAGCAGGTACTTTTCATGATATTAGGTTTTATAATAATGTATGTTGCATATAAGCTCGACTATATGCAGTATGCTAAAATAGCTCCTGTTTTATTAGTAATCAGTATTCCATTATTGATATATACAATATCATACGGCACACAAATAAATGATGCAAGGCGTTGGATAACG
>JALSPW010000260.1 GCA_026985735.1 Saprospiraceae bacterium | reverse complement strand
CCAATGATACTCTGTTTTTGTCCACAGATGAAGTCAATTTATATACCTTTAACGGAATAGATTTTAAAGAAATAAAACACCCTCCAAGTAAATATATGTTCAGGGAAATAAAGTTTCTTCAAAAAGGATATTTTATGCGAAATACCGTGAATAATTATTGGTATCGGCAAATTGCAGGTGATTGGAATACAATAAAAGCTCCTAAAAGCAATATTGTATATCATGATACTTTATTTGGATTTAATTCGGACAGCATAATGTTTTTTAATGAGAATATTGCGACATGGGATTTTTTAAAGAAAATAAAAAATCCCGGTATTTCAGTTAAGACGTATTATCCGTATGTCTATTTGGATGAACAGAACCATAAAATATTAACGTATAGAAAAAGAAATAGCATAAAAACAAGAGATGAATTTATTAAAAGAGAAAAAATATATGATATTTACGCTGACAGTTTAATTGATTTACCGGTGAATCAATTTAAATGCCAGGGTGCAATCAATGAAGGAAATATATTTCTCAATCAAGTAACAGGTGAAATTAAATGGAAATATTTGAATAACAATATCAATAACTTAGCGGATTTACACCAATCCATCAACCCATCTGTTGACAACCAATTATATATTAGACGAAAATTTCAAACAAATAATTCTCCATCTGCAAGCAATATCTTCAGCCAAGTAAATAAACTCCATTTTATTAATTTTGATACAATAGAAGGAATACAGTATGCCGGCACAATAAATATCGCAAGAGCAAATTCACAAAAGATTGATAATGAATTATATTTTATCGGTTCATTTGAAGGACTACTTAAAGTAAATCCTTATATTACTTACTATTCTACCGCAAATTCGGGAATCAATAAAAGCATCAGATCTATTGTAAATCATAAAGGGACGATTTGGACAGGAGGTTTTGGCTCCGGTTTTTGTAAATTGGTAAATAATGATTTTGTAAATGTTACTCTGGATTTTAATTACGGTCCATATAAAAATATTTTAAACGGAGGTTTTGCCATTTCGGATAATGAAGCATGGTTTTTTAATGAAGGATTTTACACCTTAACTAGACTTAAAGATAATAAAATACAAGCATATCAGATATACAACAATGAAAGCAGGTCTTTTAATAAAGGTTTTTATATCGACACTTTAAATGATGGCAGATTGGCATTTTCATTGCAATATGATAATTTCGGTATATTGGATAGCATAGTAGGTGATAAAGTTTATATTCACAGTTTGTCTGATAAATACGGCTTAAAACACGGTAATTCCTGGGCATTTGATCAAGATAAATCGGGTAGGGTATGGCTTGGTAGATTTACTGCAGGAATTGCTGTTTATGACATGAATGCCGATACAGTTGTTCAATTTTTATATGATCTTGATGATAAAAAAAGTTTTGGTGTTATTTCACTTTGGATTGATGATTTTGACCAATTATGGTTGGGTACGACAAAAGGGTTATTTATTTTAAAAAATATTAGTAAGTTTGATATTTTTAAAGAAAATTTATTTTCCAAAGCGATTAATATCGAATTACCGAATGATGATAATTCAACGGTTTCTTCCATTAAAAGAGTAGGGGAGTATGTGGCAATAGGGAATAAAAGCGGTATAAGTTTTTTACAAAATGGCAAATATTCTCCCGTACCTTATCCCATTCATCAATTGATTTACGGAGAAGATATCAATGGTAGCAATACAGAGCAAAATTGTATGTATTATGATAATAAACGCTTTTTATGGCTTTCGTCTGTAGACGGTGTCAATAAAATTGACATGTGGAATCTTAAACCGGACACCATTCCTTTTAAAATCATTTTCAAAAATATTCTTAATGCTGACAACCAAGTTGAAATAAAGAATAATGCTATTAAACTCAATCCTTTGAAACGAAATATTTCCATAAATTTCGGGCCGGATAACAACCCGTATTTTCGTAATAATATATTCTATAATTATTTATTGACCAATAATAGGGGAGATACGATATTGTATCAGTATAAAAACAAAAATAATAAATTAAATATTGAGTATTTGTCTCCCGATTATTATAATTTAAATATAATTGCTTACAAAAACGGATTGCTAATGGATAAAGCTTCTATCAAGATTGAAGTCCCTTATGCATTTAGTGAGAATCCTTGGACATGGTTTGTTTTATCTATTATCTTATTATCTTCTTTATCAGCCTTCTTATATTATAGAAAAGAAAAAATTCAGGAAATTTCAATAAAAGAAATTGCTGTTTCAAAATTGAAAAACGAAAAAACAATGTTACATGTTCAAAGTATCTTAAGCGCTTTTAATCCACATTTCATAAACAATAGTCTTCATTGGGTCCAATCAAGAAATTTCAAAGACCCTCAAATAACAAAAATGATTGGAAGGTTATCTGCAAATATAAATTATATTTTCGGTAAAGCACGGAATGGCCAAGCTATGCATTCTTTGAAAGATGAGCTTGAATTGGTTGAAAATTATATAATTATTCAAAAATTGAGATTTAGTAACCGGTTTGAATATATTGGACCTGATAAAAAAGATATCGATAAATATAAAGATGTCCAAGTCATACTTATGCAAATACAAATACATGTCGAAAATGCAATTGAACATGGCTTGAGAAACAGAAAAAATAGCACTTATGTGAAAGTGGAAATTTCTGATGATGAAATATATTATATTATCAGTATCACTGACGATGGCGTAGGTAGAAAATTTTCAAAAAAATTAAAATCTAGGGGAAATCAATCCGGAATCAAAATGCTCAGAGAAATTTATTCTATTTTTAATAAAAATCCAAAAAATAAATATCATATTACCGGTTATTACGAAGATGATATTTTTCAAAAAGATAATATTAAATTCGGGACACGTGTTATTATTAAAATCCCCAAAAATTTTATTTACGATATTAATTTATAGGTTTTGAGTTTTAATTTTCGCTATTGTTAATTTTTAAAACCAAATAATTGCCTATAATATATATTATGTTAAATAGAGTTTCGAAATACTTAGCTCTGTTATTTTTAATTTTAATATATATCTTCAATGTTTTGGAACTGAAAAAAAATGCTTCATAATTAAAGTCTATCCTTTGAACTTTATACTTTAAACTTTGAACTTTATACTTTGAACTTTATACTTTGAACTTTAAACTTTGAACTTTGAACTTTATACTTTATACTTTATACTAAAGTGCCTGTAAAAAACAGGCACTTATTTAATTTATTTTATAATGGAGACATTACCGATTTTTTCCCAGTTATCCGTATCTTCACAAAGTACATGCACACGGAAAGAATAAGCATCATTTGGTAAATCTTTACCTCTGAATGTACCGTCCCAATTAATATTTTCATCACCACTACCCTCATATATCAATTCTCCCCATCTATCAAATACCTGAATATCCACAGAACGTATGTATCTTCCTCTTACTCTAAATACATCATTTGTTCCATCGCCGTTAGGTGAAAATGCATTAGGAATAAAAATATCGGTTTCATTACATGCAGGATCTATTACATTGATATCTATGCAGTCAACATCAGTACATCCGTATTCGTCCGTAACTGTAACACAATACGTTTGAGTACCAGTTTCTGCAGCTGTTGGAGTTATGGTTATCGTCTCAACATTTGTTTCTCCGGTACTCCAATTAATAGTAGAATTAGCGGGAACATTATTAACGGTAATATTAGTGGAATTAGTAATTACAAGTTCAGTCGTATCCGCTTCAACATACACATCAATATCACTAACAATCACGCTAACAATAAATGTAGAATCACATCCATAATCCATATCCGTGATTTTCACTTCATAATCCACACTTTCATATACCACTACTTTTGGAGTATTGGTATTAGCCCCGGAAATTATATTATCGCCTGTCCATTCAAATTGAAGATTGGCACCATTATTTATTCTTATTTCCAAATCAACGGTATCACCTTTACAACGAACACCGGGATCAATATATGTCAAATCATATTTATATTCTTCTATATAAATAAATGCCGTATCCTTACAATCATATATATCCGTTCCTACAACATATATATCTTTATCACCTTCAGGAGAGAAAACCAAAGTATCCCCTACCCCAAGTGAGGTAGTTCCTTCAAACCATTCTATTGTACTTTCGGCATTTTTATTTGCAATTAGAGTTACTTCTTCTCCTTTACAATATATCATGCTATCTTGTTCAAGAGATATATTTAAAATTTCAGGTACTATAATATCTTTTTCAATATATGAATAACCACCGCAGCCTTCGATAAACACCTCTACCGTAACGTGATAGGTACCCGGTTTTTTATAATCATAACAAGGAGTTGCATCACTGGATATATCATCAGAACTTGAGCTATCCCCAAAATTCCAATCATAAGAACTTAAAGTTCCACCCGAGACACTAAAGCACATGGAATATGTTCCACATTCAATAGAATTATTTAAAGTCAAAACAGGTCCTTCATTAGCAAAAACATGAATAGTATCAGTCAATTCACAACCATATTTGGTATTGGCATGAAAGATCAGGTCGTATTCTCCTGTTGTTTCAGTATATATCAACATTGCAAGCGAATCCTGACCTCTGACTATTAATGGATTATCATCCCAATGAACAGTAATATCAACACCAGGGTCCAAATTTGCTAATCTGACCCAGGAATAATTATTTGTACAATAATGAATATCGCCATAATCTAAATTGATAGCCCCATTAAATACTGATAAACTATCAATATTATTTGAGCACCCGGTGCCTTCTTTTACTCTTAAATAAAACGTTGTCACATCATTTTTAATATCTACGGTGACTGTATCTCCTTCGGCAATAATATTCGAAAAATCACTATTATCCGACCATTGATACACAAGGAGAGAATCTGTTGGGTCTCCACCGAGAGCTATCAAATTGACCGAATCGGTGCACACTGTATCAGGTCCGGAAATAAACACATCAAAATAATCTTTAACATAGATTTGAATAGAATCATAAGCTGTACATATTCCATCTGTCACTGTTACATAATATTTAGAATCCTCCAGGCCGGTAAAAGTGGGATCGGATTTATCATTGCCATTAAACTGCAAACCAGTTTCAGGCTCCCAAGTGTAAGTCCATTGCGAATGAGGATTTGCTACAAATTTTGCAGGATCTCCTTTACAAACAACCATAGGGTTTGCTATGAATTCAATATCGGCAAAATCCAACGAAATCCATTTTTCAATACTGGCTTGACATTTTTCTTCCGTATCAATATATAAAGTTATTAATGTTTTCTTTTCTTTTGGTACTATTATGCTAACTCTTCTGCCCTCCGTATAAAGAGTATCATTTGAAAAAGCCAGAACCCATTTACTTTCTTTCCAGGTATATAAAGGATTTAATTCTTCAAATTTATCTTGAAGATTTAGAGTGATATCCAATGAATCGTTATAGCAATCGTTTATTACCACGTCAAAATCCGCGATTAATTCATCTTTCACGGCAATTATTTGTTTCACAAATACATCCGAGCAATTTGCTATTTCATTATAAGCATCGATAGTTACGATGAATGTATCTTTTCCCCAACTGGGAAGATCATAAACATAATCAACATCTACAGTATTGAAAGTATCTGTTTTGCCGGTAGATTCCTGATAGATATACCAATGATATGTATCTGCATTCTGACTGGTATTGGTAAGTGTAAGTGTATCGTGAATTCCCGAACCGCAAATAGCTTCTACACTTTCAAAATCAGCAATCGGAGGATCAAGGCAGTTTCTCACATTATATTCAAAATCACGTCTAATTGTAGATAGCAGGATGCCGTCGCGATATTCTTTTACCATAACTCCAACTAGAAATTGACCTTCTTTTACAGGTGTTCCTGTTATAATACCTGTTACAGGATCTATTTCCAGAGGATTATCTCCCCCCAGAATATTATCAACCGAATAATTATCTGCCCATATAACCGGTTTATAATAAGGTGTATATTTTCCTGGGTCGGCAACTGTTGGCATAGGGTAATTGATAGTCGCACCTGAATATGGAGTATACAATTCATAAACCAAAGAATCACCGTCAGGTTCTGATGCGGAATGATCAAAAACCAAAGGTTGATTGGCACAAATATATATATCAGGCCACTGTTTAAATGCAGGTGATGTATTGCATTGGTCCCAAACATTCCTATCTATTTCAATCATATAGGAACCACCTGTTTCAAGAGGATCATTAATATTGAGCAATGATTGGTTTCTACAACATCTCTGATAGACCAACACGTATGTTTGCTTATATTCAGGTTGGGGTAAAAATACAGTATCTCTATATATGGCCTCGTGAACACAAACCGGATCTCCTGTTACACCACATTCGGGAAATAGAGATTCATTTAGAGTGTCATTGCCTACATAAGGCAATCTGAATCCACCTCTTAGCCCTATTTTTTTAATAATTTGACCGTATTGATTAAAAACTGCAATATGGGCTTTATCGTCAAAAAAAGCATCAGCAGCTCCAAATTCACAATCTCGCCTTAATGTTAAAGTGATTTCAAAATAGCCATCACCAAGACATTTGTAGGAAAAATCTCCTCCAACCATGTGCGTAGCTTTACTTTCAGTCGCAAAAAGTAAAATAAATAAGGAGAATAATACAATCTTTGTAATTTTATGCATCATGTCAAAATATTTTATATTATTATTGTTCATTTTTCAAATCAGTACTAATTTTAATCACCTCTACCCTTCTCTCTCTAGAAGCTTCCACACTATAAATTGAATGTTTCTCATCTTTCAAATCGTCACTAATATTATCGGGTGCCAATGATTCCCCATACGAGACATCGGTTATTTTCAATTTTTTATTCTTTATAAAAGGAATCAATGCACCATTTTTATATTTTTTCAATTCTCTTTCCACACTGTTCACCCTTCGATTAGCCAATATCAAATTATATTTGTAATCAGCCCGTGGACTTGCATAACCTTTTAATTGGATAGTAACATTATGGCCGTTATTTAATACGGTTAATAAAGTACTCATAAATAAATCCAATTTCCCTTTTCCTCCTTTTACCTCAAAATCAAAGAAATTATTGATTTTAGAAGTGGCTTTTTGAATTTCATTTTTATCTGTTATTCCTTTGGTATAATTCCTCACAAATTCATCACGTTTTTTCAGATATTTATTATATGTATAGCTATATGTTTTTCTTGTTACTTTTTTTGTAGATCTCCTATCCGGCCTATCATTATCAAAATAAACGACAAGAGGCAAATAAGCATTTAATAAATCCGGCAGATATACTTTTTTAACTATCACATCTCCTGCATAATTATTTGTATTGACTTTAACAGAGACACTTTGGTACCCTCTTCTATTTGCAGTTATTTGATATGTGTAACCTCTTATTACATCAAAATCAAATTTATTATTCTTTTCATTTACAATTACAATATCCTGAACGGTTGTATCGCTTAAATTCTTCAAAGTCAATTCAACTCCTTCCAGTTCAAGCATTGTTGATTTATCAAATGTAAGCACTTCCAATCTTAAATCTCGAGGTGTTAAATAAAGTTTTTTAGTGATTGTACCTGATTTATTAATACCTAAAGTATTGAATCTTGTAGTATCAGGTTCATATCCCAATCTGGTAGCTACTACGTAATAATTCCTTCCACTTGCCAATTTAAACTTTGATTCATTTGTTCCGGCCGCAAAAACCTTATCTAATAATTCATTCGTATTGGCATCATATAGGGAAACTTCTGTCCCGGGTAATTTTTCAAGTGTTTTTTT
>JALSPW010000259.1 GCA_026985735.1 Saprospiraceae bacterium | reverse complement strand
ATAAAATCATTTCAATAGACCAATGGGGAAATCAAGCATGGACTTCGATGTCTTCAGCTTTTTACGGATGTTCAAATCTTGCCGGTCAAGCAACAGACACTCCTGATTTATCTAATGTAACAGATATGTCATATATGTTTTCTTTTGCAAGTTCTTTCAATCAAAATATAGGTAGTTGGACAGTAAGCAATGTAACGAATATGGCTAGCATGTTTTGGTATGCAAGTTCTTTCAATCAGCCAATAGGAGGCTGGAATGTAAGTAATGTAACAGATATGTCATCTATGTTTTCTTTCGAAAGTTCATTTAATCAGCCAATAGGAGGCTGGGACGTAAGTAAAGTCGCAAATATGTCATCTATGTTTTATAATGCAGATGTATTCAATCAGCCTATAGGCAATTGGACTGTTAGTAGTGTGATAGATATGCAT
Organism: Saprospiraceae bacterium; assembly: GCA_026985735.1. Classification (GTDB taxonomy): domain Bacteria; phylum Bacteroidota; class Bacteroidia; order Chitinophagales; family Saprospiraceae; genus JADJGA01. The sequence continues at coordinate 7,406 of JALSPW010000259.1, read as the reverse complement.
GGTATGTTTACTGGTACTGTTTTCAATCAAGATTTAAGTAACTGGAATGTAAGTAGTGTTACCAATATGGAACATATGTTTTCTCATACAAGTTCATTTAATCAAGATATAAGCGGCTGGAATGTAAGTAATGTGACAAATATGTATGCTATGTTTTCAAATACAAGTTCATTTAATCAAGATATAAGCGGCTGGAATGTAAGTAATGTGACAAATATGTATGCTATGTTTTCAAATACAAGTTCATTTAATCAAGATATAAGCGGCTGGGATGTAAGTAATGTGACAGATATGTCTTATTTGTTTTACAAATCAAGTTCATTTAACCAAGATATAAGAGGCTGGAGTGTTAACAATGTGACAAGTATGAATGATATGTTTGTGGAAGCCACATTATTCAATCAAAATTTAGGTAACTGGAATTTAAATAGCAATGTGTATTTAAGAAATATGCTGGATTACTCCGGTTTGGATGTTACTAATTATGACAGCACACTTATAGGTTGGGAAGCTTTGAATATCTCCAGAAGGGATTTAGGCGCTGCCGGATTGAGCTACTGCAATGGTCAAACGGCAAGAAATTCTTTGATCAATACTTATGGATGGACGATAACGGGGGATACTTATGATTGTTCTGCATTGCATCTTACGAATGTGGAGTTTGATGCGGTAAGGGAAAAAAATAATGAGATTGGATTATCCGCTAAAATACAATCAGGAATAAATATCGATTATATGATTATTCGTAAATCCGGTGATGCATCCGACTGGGATATGTTTGACAAGACACAGCTGACATTTGATGAAAACGGGCAATCATATTATACCGGTATGGATACGGATCCGTTTCCCGGGAATAATTATTATCAACTGATGCTTGTTGATATTGATGGAAACGATATATTTTCAAAAACGGTAAAAGTTTTTAATGAAGGCAAGGATGATACAATATCATTAAGTCCAAATCCTGCAAATGATTATTTCCGTTTAGAAAATGCAGAGGGTAAAAAAATCACAATTTTGAATAATTTTGGAGAAATATTAAGAATTCACGATAAATATAATGGTTCGGATATTGATATTTCAAATTATCCTGCAGGTGTATATATTATAAGGATAGAATCAAAATTTAATACGAAATCGATAAAAATACTAAAAGAGTAATTAGTCGGTTGTAATTCATTTTTTGATAATGCGGTTAAGACCTAAAAGCATGCGGCAGCATGACTTCAATGCCGGTTTGGGATTGTTTCACCTCGTTAGCAAATTCCTGATGTGTTTTAAATTTTGAACTTAAAACTTTATCAAGAATCTACCAGTGGCAAAGGTTGATTTATATTGCATAAGCATAATATTTTTCCGGTTCTACCTGTTTATGTATTTTAATTCTTTTTTTCTTTTTCATTATCTTTCTTTTTTTCTTTTTCCTTTTTGGTTTTCTCTCCGAGATATGAAGGCAGTTCAAGTCCGGCCATATTGAAAAGTTCCGTCATTGGAGGAACGGCTTTGTACATATTGGCAAGGAATCCTGCGGCATTGCCACCGTTTTTCTGATTGCCGCCATTTTCCCAAACCACGACTTTATCGAATTTAATATTTTTAATGGCTTCGACTTGAGTTTTAACCAATTCAGGCAATTTATCGGCAATCAATAACAATACGGCATCTCTGGTATTGCCATCAGCCGCTTTGATAACTTCATCGAAACCCTGAGCTTGTTTTTGGAGAATTTCATACAAACCTTTAGCCTGAGCTTGTTTTTTGAGGATAATGGCATCAGCTTCTCCTTTTGCTTCACGACGTAGTTTTTCCGCTTCTGCTTCCGCTTCGATTTCCACTTTTCTTTTTGCAATTTCAGACTGAACGATAATATCCGCTTCTTTGCTTGCTTTTTCTCTTTCGGCTCTGGCCATTTCAGCATTTTTTTCAGCATGGTAGGCTTCTTCAAGAGCTTTAGCTTGTTGAACTTTTTCAGCCGAGACGGCTATTTTAGTAGCTTCCGCTTCTTTTTCTTTTCTTGCAGCGTCAGATAGGGCAATAGAGATTTTAGCTTTATTTTCCCCTTCAACTGCTACGGCATTAGCTTCTGCCGTTTTTATTCTTTGATCTTTCATTGCGAGAGCTTCACCGATAGAACCATCTCTGTTTTTTTCAGCCACGGACTTTTTTGCTTCATTGATAGCGTGTGCTGCCGCTTCTTTACCGAGAGCTTCTATATATCCGGATTCATCTTCGATATCGGTGATATTCACGTTGATAAGAGTTAAACCAATTTTTCGCAATTCATTCCCAACATTGGTAGATACATTTGCGAGAAATTTATCTCTGTCTGCATTTATTTCTTCAATGTCCATCATTGCAACAACCAAACGCAATTGACCGAAAATAATATCTTTTGCTATATCTCTGATTTCTTGTGTGGTTTTTCCCAACAATCTCTCTGCGGCATTGCACATTACTCCGGGTTCATTGGATACAGCCACGGTAAAGCGGGAAGGAACATTGACACGGATATTTTGCTTACTCAAAGCATTTTGAAGATCAACATCTATAGATATTGGTGATAAATCCAGATATTGATAATCTTGAATTACCGGCCACACAAATGCGGCTCCTCCTGCAAGGCATTTGGCTGAAGTACCACCTGTTTTACCATAAATCACCAGTATTTTATCGGATGGGCAACGTCTGTATCTTGAAATAAAGAAAAATAATAAGGCAATAGCCAATATGACCAATCCGACACCTGTAAATAAAAAAGCTCCTTCCATAATAATTTGTTTAAAGTGTTAATTAATTTTTTAGCTCAAAAGCATATTGCTTGAGAAGTTATTTATTTTTATCAATAATTTCACCTACCAAAAGAATATTATCATCCAAAATTTTAAAAACATAAATTATAGTTCCGGTAGAAAGTGTTTGACCATCTGTAACAGCCCGCAATTCCATCAATTTATTATTCAATTCTATATGTACCATGCCTGTACCCGATCTATTGGCCGGAACAGGAATATAGACTTTACCGTATTTTCCCAGAGCATCTTCAATATCCGGAGTGCCGGTTTCAGCGAGTTTTACAAGTTGATACAAGACAAATGCCACAAAAACCAAAGCTATTAATCCGGATAGAAATGAAACGATAATAGCTGTTGTAATATCGATACCGCCGGAAAGTGTTATAACACCGACCCATCCGAAAAAAGTAAAGAAGGCGATAACACTTCGTATTGAGAATAAAGTGAATCCGGGATCCAAATCAAAATGTCCATCTACATCCGCTCCATCAAAATCACCTCCGAAATCTCCGCTAAAATCACCATCCACATCAGAATCAAAATCCAAACCGATGATGCTGGAAACCAATTGCAGAATAAACAATACGGAGAAAACTATAGCAATAGTCCAAAATATTTGTTCTGCAAAAGTCAATTCATGCCACCAATTACCAAAAATTACCAAATTCATCTACTCAATTTTGTTACGAATAAAACATTTTTTCAAAAAATATTCAAACTCTTTCGACAAATATAGATAAAAACTCGTTAAAAATAAAAGAGAATGATTTATTATTATAATCATTTGGAATTTTATAACTTTGGAGGCAGAATTGCTTTTGTTTAAAAATATTTACTTAAAGTTTTTGAAATATTGTAATTTAATAAAAAATAATATTAAATAGGTTTTTAAATATAATTATTATGAAAAAGAAAATGTCAATATTATTATTGTTTTTACAACTTTTTATTTATTCAGGTATAATTTCTCAAGCGGATAGTATAGAGTTGATACATCATGCCGGATTGGATACATTTGATATAGGTAAATATGTTTTGCCGGATGTAAAATACGGTATAACGAATTTACAATTTAACGTGAATTCAAATAATTTACCGGAAAACCATTTAGACTATAAAAATAATTTTAAATACATATTTTCATCCGGAATAACCATTAATAATTTTATTTATAAAAGCAATCCACATCTGATATTAACGGGTAGTGATTATATAACTTTAGGTGGTGAATTCAAAAATTTAAAAAAAACCATATATCCTGAATTTTCAACAAAAAAAATTAAAACCGGATACGGAGCAATAAATCTTTCATCGGTAAGGGATTATAAATTTTATAAAAAAAAGAAATTTTTTTTGGAACAGGATATATATTTTAAAGCAAATATGTACACTGATTTTAAGAAAACAAATACGGACACGGATGATCCGGAAAATAACAAATGGCTTGATTTATCTTTGTCACCAGCTTTTCTGATTGGAAAAGGTAGAATAGAAGATGTTTCCGATGCTTGGCATACTATCAGGATTCTCAAAGAATTTTCCAGAATAAATGTTTTGGAAAAAAATCCTACCCATGAAGACATTGTGGAAATAGCTAAAACATTAAGCCGCACTCGTTATAATAGGATTTTTGATAGCAGAATTAAAATAAAAGAAAGGATAAAAGCTATTGATAAAAAGATTAAAGAAAGAAAACTAGCGAGAAACCGTGATGTGGATTATTTTACTTCATTGTATGATATGTTTTTATACGGTATTTATTTCAAAAGATATTCGGGAAGTTATTTTTCAGGAGGGCTCCGTCCATTGATTTCTTATAATAAAAGTGTTGGTACACAAGACATAAGTTCTTTTAGCTATGGTGCCGGTTTATTATTGAAATATGAGTATAGAAAACCGTTGAATCAATTTTGGCAATTTGTTTTTTTTGCTGGAATATCTTCCTTTTATCAAAAATTTTATAATAATTATGAAGGCAATAAAAACAGATCGTCAATTATCATAACATCTCCGGAAATAAATGCAAGCATAGCATATTATCCGTCGTCCCGTTCAAGATTCAAATCATCACTTAATTTATCATATTATAATATAGCATGGTTGAATAAGGATGAAAATACGGTAAGTAATAATAATTTTTTAGTTGCATTTCTAAACTCTTTTAGTTACTATGTTTCTCCAAGAGCAAGAATTGATTTTAATTTTGATATTTATTATAATACTTATAACTCAATATCGGGTTACAGTCCATATGATTTTAATGATAATTTTGGAAATTATAGATTTTTATCGCTTAAAAAAGGTTTTAATTACATGACAAGCATAAAATTTAATTATTATTTACATTAATTTTTGTTTTAATTCATTTACCAGATCATCATAAGGGACTTCTTTTTGTTGACCGGTGATCATATTTTTTAAAGTGACAATGTGTTTTTCCATTTCGTTGCTACCTATGATGGCAACATAAGGAACAGCTATTGCATTGGCATATTTCATTTGTTTTTTCATTTTTGCCGGTGCCGGATATATATCTGTTTTGATATTATTTTTTCGCAGTTTTGAAGCCAATTTGAATGCTTCCCGATGAGTATAATCATCAAAAGCAACAAATAATATATCAAGAGTATGGATTAGGTCATCGGGGAATAAGTTTTTTTCTTCCATTACATCATATATTCTTTCCGCACCAAAACTTATTCCGACTCCGGACATACCTTTTCTGTCAAAAACTTCGGTTAGTTCGTCATATCTACCTCCTCCGCCGAGACTACCAATTTGAGCGTCCATAGCTTTTACTTCAAAAATGCAACCTGTATAATAATTCAGGCCTCTTGCCAAAGTAGCATCATATTTGACATGGTTGTGCAATGGAATAGAATATATATAATTGAAAACAGTTTTCAATTCTTTCAAACCGGAAGAATCAATATTTTGATGTTCAAACCAATCCGTCAAACCACCGATACTGTCAATTTCCAGATATTTTTTTATGCTTTCTATCGTCTTGGAATTTAAATCTCTTTTGGAAAGTTCTTTTTCGACACCTTCCATTCCGATTTTATCCAATTTATCAATGGCTATGGTAATATCCATAAATTTGTCTTTAGCTCCGATAGCAGAAGACATTTCTTCCAAAACTTTTCTATTATTGATTTTTATTTCGACCGGAATTTTTAATTTTGTAAACACATCATCATATATTTTTATCAATTCGGCTTCATACATTAACGAATCCGAACCTATAGCATCGACATCGCATTGATAAAATTCCTGATACCGGCCCTTTTGTGGTCTATCGGCTCGCCAAACGGGTTGTATTTGATATCTTTTAAAAGGAAAAGTAAGTTCATTTTCGTGCATCACTACAAATCTTGCAAAGGGTACTGTCAGATCATATCTCAAACCTCTTTTTGAGATTTGGGAGGTTATTTTTTTTGAATTTTTTTCACATAAGGCTTCTGTATCTGCTTTTTGTAAAAAATCACCGTTATTTAAAATTTTAAATAAAAGTCTATCACCTTCTTCACCATATTTGCCTGTCAGGGTTGATAAAAGTTCAAAACTGGGGGTTTCAATTGGGACATAACCATATATTTCAAATACGGATTTAATGATATCAAAAATATATTTTCTTTTAATTACTTGATTTGGTAAAAAGTCTCTGGTTCCCTTTGCTATAGATGCTTTCATTAATTTTAATATTTTGTTTGGGCAAAGGTAAGGAATTATAAAGATATAGATAAAAAGATAAAACCTTTTCGATAAATATTTGAATCTTTTAAACGTATTCATATTTCCATAATCAAACTACAATGCTCTTTTTTGATATAATTCGGATACTTTTTTCTTTCCCATGTAAGTAGTATCAAGGGATTTGATTTTTGATCTCATATATTTTATTATATATTTGTACTATGGAAAAGCAAAATATCAATAACATCCACGACAAATTCTTCAAATCAATAATGTCAAATATTGAAGTAGCAAAGGACTTTTTTAAGACATTTTTACCTAAAGACGTACTGAACGCTATTGATCTAAGTACATTAAAATTTACACAAAACAGTTTTATTTCCGGTAAATTGAAAGAGACATTTGCTGATTTGGTCTTTGAGTGCAAACTTAAAAACAATGAACATAGTGTCTATATTTCTATACTTCTTGAACATAAAAGCTATCCCGATAAATACTCTTATGTTCAGACATTGGGATATATCGTAGAAGGATATCGGTCTCAGATTAAGGAGGGAAAACCATTAGAGCCAATTATACCGTTATTGTTTTACCATGGTAAACAGAAATGGGAATTGAAAACCTTAAAGGATTTAATCCCGTTTTTACCCGCAGATATTGAGAAATATATTCCACAATTTGACATTAAATTTTTGGATTTGAAAAAATTCTCGGATGAAGAATTGCTCAATATCGGTAATTCATTTTTATCTTCAGCACTTACGATACAAAAATACAGTTACAACCCGGCTGAATTGATAAGAAAGGCTGAAAATATTTTCAGTGCCCTATTTCCGGAAGGAATGGGGAACTTTAGTAAAGTATTAATTGTTTATTACTTACAGTTGGTAGAGATAAAAGAAGTGGAATTACTGG
>JALSPW010000258.1 GCA_026985735.1 Saprospiraceae bacterium | reverse complement strand
TAAAATTTACTTAAAACTATCATATTTACATGGTCACCATAGATATATCCCTAAAATAAGTTCGGACAGAACCAACTGGAAAATGATTGATACTTCACAAATTTATATTTCTACAGATAAAAGGTCTGCTGTTTTTCCTATCGTAACAGATACTTTACCTTTGTGGATTTCGGCAGAAGAATTGATTAATTCATCTGATGTAAAAACATGGGAGCAAAGTTTAAAAAAATATCATTATTTTAAAAATTTTAAATCCATTGGTAAAAGCAAATTGGGAAAAGATATTAATTATTTCAGAATTGGTAAAAATCAATCCAGAGGTAAAGACGTAATTGTATTACTAAGCCGGCAACATCCACCTGAAGTATCAGGATTTCTGGCAATGAGGTCTTTTATCCAAGAGCTATTGGATGAAAATGACTTGACCTCAAGCTTTTTAGATAAATACGATATTTGGGTTTTCCCTCTTCTCAATCCGGATGGAGTGGATCTGGGACACTGGAGACATAATGCCAATGGTATTGACTTGAACAGGGATTGGGCATATTATCGCCAACCCGAAGTGAATGCCGTTACGCATTTTATTGTTGAAAAAGCAAAAAAAAATAAGAATAAAATTATTTTGAGTATCGATTTTCATTCTACTCAAAAAGATGTTTATTATATTTATGACAATAGTTTCAAAACGGAACTGCATAGTAAAATGAAATATTGGCTTAAGAGTATAGATAGATTGGTGTATCCGTTTCATAGCGTTAGTTCTCCGGAACCATTAACAAAACCTTATTCAAAAGTTTGGTTTTATATGCAGTTCAAAGCGGAAAGTCTTACTTATGAAGTAGGGGATGAAACACCAAGAGATATTATTGATAAAAAAGCCCGTATAGCTGCAATTACTTTGATGGATTTACTGATGTGTGACGATTGATTTGTAGATTATATTAAAGATTAATTAGTGTCTGTCTATAAAGTGCTTGAATTTTTAAAAACAAAGATTTTTGATGAGATTTTTACTTTTCGGAGATGAAGTGATGCCTTTGTATCAGCGAGTTGAAGAAAATAAAAATATCGCAAAAAGAATGTTTTTTAATTTTAATGATTTTATGGACAGACACTAATTAGTTCCCCTATCATACCTTCTTTCATTGAGTATGATGTTACACATATATTTGTAGCCTTGGATATATTTAAGCTGAATTTTATTAAAAGAAAAGCATAAACAATAAGTCTTTTTCTTTCTTTTGGAATATATTCAATTTTCTGTCGTTCTTCAAAGGTCGTATAAGCAACCGAATTAAAAAACAATTCAAACTCTGCTGGACTTATTTCAAATAAATGATTATTGATAATATTGGAAGTATGTGAATGCAATACTTCAAATGAACCTGCTGTTCCGATTAATGTTAAAATATTGTAGTTTTTAATTTCTTTTTGGAGCTCAATTGTAGTGTCTTTTAGAAAACCGAGAATATTGTTCACAATATCCTTATCAAAAGGTTCCAAATGCTTAAAATTATGAAATAGTTCTATTATACCAATGGGATATGATATTTTATAAATTATTTCATTAATATCCGAAATGATAAATTCTACACTTCCGCCACCGATATCCATTATGAGATTATATCCCTTTTTTAACGCTCCGGCAAGTTTAGCTCCATTAAAAATCAATCCGGCTTCATGTTTTCCATCGATAATATGTATTTTAATTCCAGTTTTTTTTTCAAGGTTTTTGGCAAATTCCATGCCATTTGCAGATCT
>JALSPW010000257.1 GCA_026985735.1 Saprospiraceae bacterium | reverse complement strand
AATCAAAACAGTAAGTAGATATATCCGGTTTGAAACAGGGAATATATTTCATAAAAATTAAAGTTTGGAAAATGGGGAATCAGTATAAAAACATGCGGTTTATAAAAGAGTGAAAGATGCTTGTTTGATGTTAACTCCAAGTCGCTTTGTTTAGCTTTTAAAATATCACCAAAACAACCGGGTGATATCATTTTACAACTCAGCACTTATGTACCTGGCTAAAATATATTGTCCCTAAGGGACTTGTTTTTATCTTTCAAACATGGAAAATGAAACATGAAACTTTGCACTTTGAACTTTGCACTTTGAACTTTGCACTTTGAACTTTGTCTTTTCATTAAATAGAATCAATTGTTCTGAGTTTTTTTAAATTCTATTTTAGTATCGGTATTAAACAGGAATCAGATTAAAAAGTTTAGAAGCATTTTCACTTGTTGATTTTTCAATTTCATCAAGAGAAATATTTTTGGTTTCAGCCAATTGTTTTGCTATATATTTTATGTAGGCGCTTTCATTTCTTTTACCTCTGAATGGAACCGGCGGCAGATAAGGAGAATCTGTTTCAAGAACCAAATATTCTAATGGGATTTCTTTAATTACATCCTTTAAACCACTGTTTTTATATGTGAGAATTCCTCCTATTCCCAAATAAAATCCTGTTTTCATTATTCTAAAAGCTTGATCGATATTGCCGGTAAAGCAATGAAATATCCCTTTTAAATTTTTATCAAGATTTTTTTCAATAATATCGATTGTGAGATCCATTGCATTTCTGGCATGAATTATTACCGGCAAATTAAATTCTTTCGCCCATTTTATTTGTGTGTCAAAGGCGACTATTTGTTCTTTTTCGAATGTTTTGTCCCAATATAAATCTATACCGACTTCTCCGATTCCATAATATTTACGGATTTCCAATTCGTTTCTAATAATTTTTAATTCCGATTTAAAGTTTTCATTAACAGATCCCGGATGTAGTCCTATTAAAGGTTTAAAAAAATCAACATCTTTTTTTACTAATTTCAGCATCTTTGATATAGTAGAACTATCGATATTTGGCAAGAATATTTTTTTAATATTACTTTTTTTTGCATTTTGGATAACATCGTCAATGTCATCGTCAAAATGTTCCATATAAAGATGAGCATGTGTGTCTATTAACATAAAATTATTTTTTAGAATTGCAAAGATAATAAATTGTGTGCCTTAAAAAATTATATAAAAGTAAAAAGATAAAGAATTAAGATAATTAAATTTTGGAATTTGGAAGTTTAATTAAATTCAAATATTAGAGCGATGGATTTAAGTGGTTGCTTTTTAATTGTTTTATAAATTGGTATAATTGAAAAAATAGAAAGATTTATGGAAAATTTCTAAATAATTAAATATTAGCATATAACACATTAAATATTAATAAATCTAATATTTTTTTATAAGAGAAATATAAAAATATTTTGAAAAACTGTTTTTTTTTCTAATTTTTGCGTTTACAATAATGGCGTTAATTGGGAGAGTTGGCCGAGTGGTCGAAGGCGCACGCCTGGAAAGTGTGTATACTCCAAAAGGGTATCAAGGGTTCGAATCCCTTACTCTCCGCGAAAATAAATAAGAATAATAAATTGTATATACAAAGGTATTTTTTTATTATTTTTTAAAGAAATTGTATTAAATTATTAAATTTTTTAAAGAAAATGATTAAAATTTCCCAAAAAGTTTAATTATTTAAAATATAGTTTGTAATTTTAAATCTCAAAAATTATTTTTAATAAAATTCATTAATAGAAAACAAAGAAATTATGCGAAAATTACTAGTATTTTTAGGAGTATTTATCAGTACAGCTTATATCAATGCTGTAAGTTTGATGGCTGCTGATGAGGTTTCAGCATTTCAGATTTTAAAAGAAAAATTTATTGAAGGGGACTGGAGATTTATGAGTTTGGTGTTAGTTGTTTTGATACTTGGTCTTGCTTTTAGTATTGAGCGTATTATCACGTTGAATATAGCTACAATTAATGTTAATAAGTTGTTGAAGAAAGTTGATGACAAATTGGCTGAAAGTGATATCGAAGGAGCTATGGAAGTTTGTAAAGCAACACCGGGTCCTGCAGCAGCAGTTATTTTTGAAGGGTTAAAAAATGCAAAGTATGGACCTGAAGCGGTAGAGAAATCTATAGTTTCATTTGGTTCCGTACAAATGGGCCATTTGGAAAAAGGCTTGGTATGGATATCATTGTTTATAGCCATCGCACCGATGTTAGGATTCCTTGGAACAGTTATCGGGATGATTCAGGCATTTGATACTATCCAACAAGTAGGTGATATTTCTCCTACGGTTGTTGCCGGAGGTATTAAAGTGGCTTTGTTGACAACGGTATTTGGTTTGGTCGTTGCTATTATCCTTCAGATATTTTATAATTATATAGTAACAAAGATAGACAGTATAGTGATAAGTATGGAGGAAGCATCAATAACATTCCTCGATATGTTGATAGAAAGAGGTGTATTTAAATAATTGGAAAAAAACAAATTATGATTAAAGCATATAATTTTTTAATGAAATATGGCAATCTTATTGCTATGGTAGTTGCTATACTCATTCTTGCGTTATTTTTAATCAATATCAATAGCGGTATGAATTCTATGGGATTTGATTCAAGTACAAATCTTATAGAACACAAGGATAAAGTGAATTTTTTCAATAGTACCTTGTGGATTGCTATTTATATGATATTTATAGCAGCGATTATTTGGATTTTATTTGGATTATTTAATTTATTTTTAAATCCAAAAGGATCTATTAAATTCTTAGTTAGTCTTGTTGTTGTCATTGTGTTATATATTATTTTTTACAACATGGCTACTGTTGAGCAGTCAGGAAGATTGGGCGAACTTATATCAGATCCGGGATATCATGTAACCGGTAATATTACTAAGCATATTTCTGCCGGATTGAAGACTATGTTAAGTTTATTCGGGCTATCGATTTTGGCATTGATAGTAAGTGAAATTATTAGTTTCTTTAAATAATTTATTATGGCTAGAAAAAGTGCAAAAGATAAGGTAAACAATGAAGTGAATGCCGGTTCAATGGCGGATATCGCTTTCTTGCTTTTGATTTTCTTTCTTGTGACGACTACCATGGATCAAGATAAAGGTCTTCTGGTGAAATTACCACCTTGGTCCACAGAGGCTCCAAAAATCACAAAACTTAAAACAAGAAATGTCTTTTCTGTTTTGGTGAATGCTAATGATGAATTATTGGTAAGGGGCGAACCGGTAGATATTAATATACTGAGAGAGAAAGCTAAAGAGTTTATTAAAAATCCTCTTAAACTTGAAAATATGTCGGAAAGCCCTAAAAAGGCTATTGTCTCTTTGAAAAATGACAGGGGAACACATTATGCAAAGTATCTTGCAGTATATAATGAATTAAAGGCTGCTTATAATGAATTGCGGGACGAGGAAGCGATGAAACGGTACGGTAAAAAGATGGAAGATCTGCCTATGGATAAGCAGAAATTGATTATCAAAGATATACCATTGATTTTATCTGAGGCGGAATCAACCAGTTTTGGTGAAGAAAAGTAAAAGGTAACTATTAAGAGTGTGTGTTTGAGATAATAATTATTTTATAGATTAAAAAATTCCACTTAAAATAGCTACAATAAAAGTATAATCTAATAAATAGATAAATTATGGCAAAATTTGAAAAAAAACGGGGTAAAACAGCACCTGCTATTTCTACAGCTTCATTACCTGATATTATATTCATGCTTTTGTTTTTCTTTATGACAGTTACGGTTATGAGGAATAGTGAATTGAAAGTTGATGTGAATATTCCTGAAGCTACGGAATTGACAAAACTGGAAAAGAAATCCTTGGTAAATTTTATTTTTATTGGGGTGCCTAAACTGCCATTTCAAAAAGTTAGAGGAACAAGTCCTCAATTGCAACTTGGGGATAAATTTGCTGATATTGAGGAGATTCCTATATTTTTGGAAAAGCATAGGATAAAAGTTCCGGAAAAGCAAAGAGCAATGATTATTTCTTCTTTGAAAATAGATAAAGATGTAACTATGGGGATTGTTGCGGATGTCAAAGATCAATTGAGAAAGTCAGGTCAGTTAAAGGTGAATTATTCAGCTAAAAAGAGAGCCGGTGATAAATACAAATAAAATAATTTTTACAACAAAAAAGGGTTGATGCAAATCAACCCTTTTTTGTTGTAACTGCACAGTGTATGTTAATAAAATTATAAGATGGAAAATTATTTCAGATAGGACTTGAATGCAAGTGGTAGCATGACTTCAAAGGCAGTTTAATATTGTTTCATAAGTTTGAGTGCCCGTGTGTTTTTTGAATAATCCTTATCTTAAATCACTTTCCTTATTAGACGCAACTGATAGTATTAAATCTATGTACTAAAAAGGATAAGGACATTCTATTCACCCACTAAACAAATTCATCTGCATAAGATAAACTTATATTATACCAAACCGCTACCAATATGCTGATTATAAAGAGTTTAATTTTCGCTTCTTCATCTTTGAAAAATCTTTCCATAGCTAAGGTTACGCAAAGATTTTTTTAATCGAATAAGTAAAAACTAATTCTTTTTCTATTTTACCACCTTGATAACGGTTTGGTATTAGAATGATTTTGCATGATAAGTAACCATCACAAATAGTTAATTTTTTAAAAAAATAAAAAAAAGTAATTAACATCTTGTTATTTAAATAATTAATCGTACCTTTGCACTCCTATTTGAAAAATATTTTTATAACCTCTTCCATACACGAGTGGAATACAAACATGAACATAATATGTCAGATGAAAAAAATCTTGTTAATGAGCAAGATGAAAACAATGTAAAAGCTGAAGAAACAGCAGTTGAGGAAGTGATCCAAGAAGAAAAAGAAATTGAAAAACATGATGATTTTGATTGGACACTTGGAGCAAAAAACACATCAACTTACTCTCCTGAAGAAAAAGAAAAATTTTTAAAAGAATACGAAGATACATTGACTTCTCTTAGCGAGAATGAAATTGTTGAGGGAACTGTTAAAGCAATTATTGATGGAGATGTCATTATTGATTTTAACACTAAATCAGACGGTATTCTTTCCACTTCTGATTTCAGGGACAGACCTGATTTAAAAGCAGGAGATAAGGTGAAAGTATATATAGAGAGTCTTGAAGATGATAAAGGGCAATTAATATTATCGAGAAAGAAGGCGAAATTACTTGAAGCATGGGATGCTTTAGTTGATTCTTATGAGAATGGTACAATATTGAAAGGTAACATTATTAGTAAAACCAAAGGTGGTCTTATAGTAGATTGTAACGGTTTGGAAACATTTTTACCCGGCTCGCAAATCGATATTAAACCTATTATTGATTATGATCAATATGTTGGTAAGACAATGGAATTCAAAGTTGTTAAGATTAACGAAGCGATAAAAAATGCGGTTGTCTCGCACAAAGCATTGATTGAAAGCGATATTGCAGAGCAAAGAGATGCCATTATTCAAGGTCTTGAGAAAGGTCAGGTTCTTGAGGGTGTAGTTAAGAATATTACTGATTTTGGAGCATTTATGGACCTTGGTGGAGTTGATGGATTGTTGTATATCACAGATATTTCATGGGGACGAATTTCACATCCTAGCGAGGTATTGGAATTGAATGAAAAGATACAAGTAGTAGTATTGGATTTTGATGAAAATAAGAAGAGAATTTCTCTTGGATTGAAACAAATATTACCTCATCCATGGGATACTTTGGATCCTGAAATCAAAGAAGGTTCTATTGTTAGTGGAAAAATAGTAAATATTGAGGATTATGGTGCATTTCTTGAAATTATCCCCGGAGTAGAAGGTCTTATCCACGTATCTGAAGTAACATGGAGCAATCAACCTGTTAATGCAAGGGAATATTTTAAGTTAGGTCAGGAATTTGAAGCGAAAGTTGTTACAATTGACAGGGATGAACGAAAAATGTCTTTAAGTATTAAGCAAATGTCTGAAGATCCTTGGACTAATATAGATGAGAAATATCCTATAGGATCCCGTCATACCGGCGTAGTGAAAAATTTAACGCCTTATGGAGTATTTGTAGAATTGGAAGAAGGTATAGGAGGCATGGTTCATATTTCCGATTTGTCTTGGACAAAGAGGTTCTCGCATCCATCCGAATTTACAAAAGTTGGGGAAGATATAGATGTTGTAGTATTAGATATAAATAAAGACAGCAGAAAATTATCATTGGGTCATAAACAAATAGAAGAAAATCCATGGGATACATTTGAGAAAGTATTTCCTGAAGGATCATATCACGAAGGTGTTATTATAAAGAAAGATGACAAAGGGGCAATTGTTCAATTACCTTATGGGTTGGAAGCTTTTGCACCGGCAAGACATCTTAAAAAAGAGAATAATCAAATGCCTGAAGTTGATGAGACATTGACATTTAAGGTGATAGAGTTTAATAGAGATGATAAGAGAATAATTGTTTCACATAGAAAATATCTTGATGATATTCAAAGGGAAGTGGAAGATACTTTGTATAAGGAGAAGACTAAAGAAAGAAAGAAGGTGGAAAAAGTTATTAAGCAGCAAAAAGCAAGTATCGAAAAAACTACTTTGGGTGAATTGGATGCATTTAGTCAACTGAAGGATCAATTTAACGAAAATGCAAAAGAGGAAGCTAATAAAGAAGCAAAAGATGAGAAGAAGGAGGATGCTCCTGCTGCAAAGGAAACCGTAAAACCGGATGATCTTAAAAAGATAGAAGGGATAGGTCCTAAGATTGCGGGTATTCTCAATGAAAGCGGGATTGTTAAATTTGAAGATCTTGCTGATGCGGAAGTAGATAAATTGAAGGAGATTTTAAGTGAAGCGGGAAGCAGATATAAAATGCATGATCCGTCAACATGGCCTCAACAAGCAAAACTTGCTGCGGAAGGTAAATGGGATGAATTAAAAGAATTACAGGATAATTTGAACGGAGGTAGATCTTAGATTTCTACTGAACAGTTATTGGAATAAATAAGCCGGTTTGAGTATAGTTTTGAAAGATAACTATATAGAACCGGCTTTTTTGTTGCATAAAAGAGAAGTTAATATTTTTGCAAAATGAGAAATTTTTATAACAATTTTAATTTATGGCTTCCCAGTCCTTTACAAAAAATAAATTATTTTCATTATCCGGAGTATGACATTTACGTAAAAAGAGATGATTTGATACATAATGATATATCCGGAAATAAATTTAGAAAGCTCAAATATAATTTAATAGAGTACTATAGGACAGAGAAAAAAAGTATAATAGCTTTTGGGGGAGCATTTTCAAATTTGCTTTATACTCTTTCCGTTATATCTGCAGAGATGAATATTCCTGCAACTTTTTATATTAGAGGAGACGGTTTTGATCAAAATAATCCTACTTTGAAATTTATAAAACAGAATGGGGTTAGAATGATTTTTATGTCGCGTACAGCATTTAAGAATATTAGAAATCGTGAATTTTTGGACAATCTGCAATTGCAATACAAAGATGCATATATAATTCCCGAAGGAGGTTCAAATAAGTTTGCAGTGCCGGGTTCAGCAGAAATAGTAGATGAAATTTTAGTTCAAATGGATGATGTTCCTGATTATATAGTAATGGATCTTGGGACGGGGGGAACCTTTGCCGGAGTTCTGGACAGGTTGCCAAAAAACATTAAATTGATTGGAATATCGGCAATAAAAGGAGTGGATTGGGAAAAGACCTTAAGGGATATTTATGATGGAGATAATAGTTTTATGAGAAAATCAAATTGGAAAATATTTGATTCCTATCATTTTGGAGGTTTTGCGAAATATAATATGGAATTAATAAATTTTATTAATAGTTA
>JALSPW010000256.1 GCA_026985735.1 Saprospiraceae bacterium | reverse complement strand
ATCCTTATTATTCATAGTACCGGTTTTTCTAAAATCAGTAAAACTAAAAACAAAATAAAGTATTGCAAAAATATAAAATAACAAATATAATATCAAACTGGATTAGATTAAGTATAAATTAGCTACTTTGCTTAAAAATAAATAAAATAAATGCTAAAAAATTTGTTTAATTTTAATTTTAATTTTAATTTTAATTTTATCGGTGATATAATTATTTTTTTGGTAAAAACATCGATTGCGAAATGATTAGCCGCTTGAAAAGCCTACCTGATCCGGAAGAAAATTGCTCTTGTGGCGGTTTTGAAAAATACGTAAAAGGGATAACAATAAAATGGTTTTTTGGAAGGTTAAAGTTAGGAGGATGATCGATGTTGGCGGAGAAATCACCACTTCTGCTGCTCCGCGATTACTAAGGCAGGAGAGGGATTAAAAATATATTTAAAAAATGAGAAAATTAATTTTTGTTTTAATTCTTGCTTTTAGTTTTTTGAAAGTTTACTCTCAATATGAATGTGATATGCAGGAAAGTGCTTCTGCATATAATGCAATATTGAATTCATTGGATAATATTGATTTTTTTTCTGAGGAATCTTGTGATCCATTATACTTGAACTGTAATTTTGTTTTTTTGGCAAGGGATGATGGAACTGGTACATTTCCTGTAAATTCTCCAATGATTATCGGAATGATAAATGGTATGAATAATAGATGGGCATCAATAATGGATCCAGCAAACTGTGCTCCGGATGAAGGTTATCCAAAAGACTCAAAAGTTAGGGTTAATGTTAATGTGCATTATATTTCAAATACTGCTGCATGGGATTATTATGCACAAGCACTAAGTATGGGGAATTCATACTATCATGATGATTTTTGTCCAGGAAGTATTGTTAGTGTCAATAGTACTTGGCCGGATTTAAAAATTGTTGTTGATGAATTTAATAATACTCATCCTAATTCATTTAATTTTTTCTTTGTAGAAAATGGTGCACATCTTGAATTTTTGGAGAATGCAGTAGAAAATGAAATTGAATTGACAGCACCTTGGGATGATCCAAATAATATTAAAATATTTGGTGGTTGTTCCAGATATCCAGTATCATATAATTCTGATAGAGCTCAATTCATTATTATTGCAAATGCATGGACAGAATATTATGCAAGAATTAATTTTGGTGTGATATATTATCCGAATTATGCAGCCGAAGGAAATGAAACTATTGCTAATTGGCATATTTTTGGTTTACCAACTCTCTATAATCATGAATTAGGACATTCAATTATGAATATAGACCATCCATGTGGGTGTAAAAATTTAATGATTGGGCGTGGGTGTAATCCTGAATGGGAAGCGGATATGGGTTTTATACCAGATTGGCAACTCGAAAGATTGCATCGAACACTTATGACTACAAATTTGCATAAATTTATTGATTGTGGGAGTTTAACATCTGAAAATTGCAAGATTGAAGTAATAACTGATGAAACTATTGATGAACCAATTAGTATTTTTGGCGATTTAATTATCAAGGAAAGTGCTACGCTTACAGTAACTTCTGATATACATTTTAGTGAAAATTCAAGAGTCATTGTCAAGGAAAATGCAAAATTTATTGTAGATGGCGGTTTATTAACCAATGGATGTGGTGCGACGTGGGAAGGTATCAAAGTTTACGGTGGAAACTCTGATTTTGATGTTAAATTCACCAACGGTGCAACAATTGAAAATACTTCTCAAGCGGCAGTTTCTATGTTTGCTCCGGAGCCTTGGCCGGATATCATTAA
>JALSPW010000255.1 GCA_026985735.1 Saprospiraceae bacterium | reverse complement strand
AAAATAGCCTTGATAAGTTCATCTTTTGTTTTCATGGAAACAGAAAAATGAAAATTGCAATAACTGCATTTTTGTTTGCAAAAAGGGATGTGAATGTATATACCGGCCATACGACAAAGATAATGCAAAAAATATGATAGATCTGGATTATAAATTAATAATTCCAAAAGATTTTAAAATAACAACAAGTACGGTGACAATCAAGATGCGATATATCCATATATCTGCTTTTGGATATTTAGAAGCGAAATGAGCAGCAAGATATCCACCAATACCTTGTCCAAGAGCAAAGGTTAATCCTATTTTCCAATTAACCAAACCTTTGTAATTGAATATGAAAATCAAGACAAATGTATAGAGGGATATTATAAAAACTTTTAGGGCATTGGCTTCCACAAGATTAAATCTCGCTATTAAAACCAGGACGATCAAAGTGAATAACCCCATTCCCATTTGTATAAACCCTCCATAAAATCCTAAAAGGAAAAATAAAGGTATGGAAATCCATTTACTCATTTTATAATCCAAATCCGTTTTATGAATCCATCTTTTAGGATTCACTAAAACAGCAAGAAACATTATTATAAGCAAATAGCGAAATACTAATTTGAAAACTTCATTTGAAATATTTAATGCCAATATTACACCAAACATAGCTCCGGTAAATGCTAGAATTATTGCCATTTTGCATTTTCCAGGATTTAGTTTTCCTTGTCTGTAATATGCAAGTGTACTCAAAGCGGTTTGGCCGAACATGTTAATACGGTTTGTACCGTTAGCAAGATTGGCCGGCATACCCATAAATTCTATCATGATACTCAACGTTACAACCGAACCAAAACCGGCGATAGCATTAAGAATCCCCGCCAGAAAACCTCCTCCGATCGCTATAAAGTAATGATATAAATCCATTTTATTTAATTTCCTGGCATAATTCTATCAAAACACCATTGGCACTCTTGGGATGAACAAAACATACAAGTTTATTATCGGCTCCTTTTTTAGGTTTGTCATTCAAGATAGTAAATCCTTCTTTTTTCAATCTTTTCATTTCTTTGGAAATGTCCGTAACCTCAAATGCAATATGATGAATTCCTTCTTTGTTTTTTGAGAGGAATTTTGCTATTGCACTATTAGGAGAAGTAGCGGCTAAAAGTTCGATTTTGTTTGGACCGGTTTTGAAAAAAGAAGTAACAACATCTTCACTGTCCACTTTTTCTTTTTTGTATGGTTTTTTATTCAATATTTTGGAAAACAACTCTTCGCTTTGCTCCAAATCGTGAACAGCTATCCCTATGTGCTCTATTTTTTTCACAATGGTGATTATTTTATGTTATCTTATTGATTATAATTCCTGAAACTCCCTGGTTACCCTGTATGTGTTTTCACCGGCAGGACACGATGTTGTGGCGAATTGTAAATCCAGTTTGTTGTTAGATATCTGACCTCCTCCAAATAAGGTTTCGGAATTGTAACTGAAATTTGATATTTTAATTTTACTGTTGTCGTCGGCATTAAGTTCAGCTTCAAAACCGAATATTTTATTTCCTGCATCATCAATTAATTTGCCATTCAATTTGGTATCGTTTATTTTTGTAAATTCTATTCTGTAATCTTCAAATATATTTTTTATTGCCTGAATAGAATCACAGGTATATTCCTTGTAATTGCCATCAAAAGTTTTTACGAATTTATCAATCGGCAATTCGGGATCTTTATGACATGCAATAGCAATAAATGACATGGATAATAAAAGTATGAGTAGTTTTTTCATTTAAATAGTATT
>JALSPW010000254.1 GCA_026985735.1 Saprospiraceae bacterium | reverse complement strand
TAAAGATTCTGAAGAGTGGGTAAATGCTACTTTGTCCGGAGATGGAGGTTATGTTTTATATAGTCTTGCCTATAAGTACAATTTTTGATTTTGAGTCAAGGTATAAGGGCATCTGAAATATAAATAAATAAATTCGGGGAATCGGGTTTTAAGTAGTATTTGTTCATAAAAAATTTTTATCTGTGAAAATCTGCTGAATCTGTGTCATCCGTGTTCTATCTAAGCGAATGTAATAGGGATGATTTTTGTTATGCTAATTTGGATTGTTTTTCAACTCAAAAGCATTTTATTTGAGCAATCATACCAAACAGCTACCAATATGCTGATTATAAAAACTAATTCTTTTTTTATTTCACCATCTTGATAACTGTTTGGTATCACATATTTTTTTGAAAAAAATATCAAACTGATAAAAAATTAATTTATATTTGGCATAATTTTATAATTAGTGTCTGTGTATAAAATTTTTAAAATTAAAAATATATTTGATGAAATTCATTGAGGAATATAGAAATCCGGAAAAAGTAAAATCTTTGTTGGAAGAAATTAAAAATACGGTAAGTAAACCATGGAAAATAATGGAAGTTTGTGGTGGTCAAACTCATAGTTTAGTCAAAAACGGAATATTAGAGTTATTGCCCAATGAGATAACTATGATACACGGACCGGGTTGTCCTGTTTGCGTTACTCCCTTGAATCTTATTGATAAGGCTATTTATCTAGCGGAGGAAAAAGATGTTATACTTTGTTCTTTTGGCGATATGCTTAGAGTGCCGGGTTCGAAAAAAAGCCTATTGCAAATAAAAGCTGAAGGTGCCGATGTAAGAGTGCTATATTCACCTAGTGATGCTGTAAAAATTGCCAAAGACAATCCGGACAAAGAAGTGGTGTTTTTTGCAGTGGGATTTGAAACTACTGCTCCTGCAAATGCATTGTCGGTTGTCCAGGCAAAAAAACTCGGATTGCACAATTATTCTATTTTGGTATCTCATGTCTTGGTACCTCCGGCCATTGAAGCAATAATGGATGATGAGGAAACTAGAATTGATGCTTTTCTGGGAGCCGGACATGTTGCTGCTATCATGGGATTGAGTGAGTATTATCCATTGGCTGAGAAATATAAAGTTCCAATAGTGCCGACAGGTTTTGAACCCGTTGAAATGTTGGCCGGAATACTGACTGCTGTCAAGTTATTGGAAAAAGGAGAATACAGGGTTGAAAATGCATATAAAAGAGTAGTAAGAGAAGATGGTACTCCGGCAGCGAGAAAATTAATATTTGAAGCTTTTGAAATCAGTGATAGGACATGGAGGGGAATCGGCAATATTCCGGATTCGGGATATGAATTGAAACCTGGATATAAATTTTTTGATGCCAATTTAAAATTTGATATAGATATTGAAAAAGCAAAAGAAAGTGATAAATGTATTGCGGGAATGATTTTAAAAGGGATTAAAAAGCCGTTTGAATGTCCTGCTTTTGGTAGGGAATGCAATCCTGAAAATCCACTTGGTGCTCCGATGGTGTCATCCGAGGGTGCATGTGCTGCATACTATCATTATTCGAGTTGAGAGACAATATGATTTTCTAACATGAATTAATAAATATAGCTCATAAGTTTCGGGTCTATTCCGTGAAAACCCCATTTGCCTTATAAATAACTGAAGTAGAAAAGAAATAAATAATTATTATTAAGTAAAGGTAGAAATATTATCTTTGCATAAAAGAAAAAATTCTTAGTAAATTCGATTGAGGTAATAATTGTGGAGGGGAGGTTTGCGATAGGGATAGTA